>CAYXVA010000011.1:0-12924 GCA_964467975.1 uncultured Oscillospiraceae bacterium
CGTGCGAAGAAAAGGAAGACAAATCCCGCTCTATGCTCTGCTCGTCGCCTCTGTCGGCGAGCACGCCCTTGAACACGGGCACAGCGCTGTCGCTCGCCGCCGGGATGTGCAGCCCGCAGGCGGCCATGACGCACATGAGCCCTATCGTCTTGAGCGTGACGGTCTTGCCGCCGGTGTTCGGGCCGGTTATCACCAGCGTGTCGTAGCTGCCGCCGAGCTCGAGGTCGATAGGCACGGCCGTCTCCTTCGCGAGCAGCGGGTGCCGCGCCCGGTGGAGGCGGATTTCCCGCCCGGTCAGCTCGGGCTCCACGGCGTCCAGCGTATAGCTCAGGCGCGCCTTGGCAAAGATGAGGTCGAGCCTCACGAGCAAATCGAAGTCGAGCGAAATGCCCTCCGCGTGCTCGGCGCAGTCGGCGGAGAGCTCGGCGAGTATCCGTTCAATCTCGGCTTTCTCCCTCGCGCGCAGCTCGCGGAGCTCGTTGTTCGCCTTGACGGCGGCCATGGGCTCGATGAAGAGCGTCGCGCCCGAGCTCGACACGTCGTGCACAAGGCCGGGGACGGCGTTTTTAAACTCCGCCTTGACGGGCACAACGTAGCGCTCCGAGCGGGTCGTGATTATCGGCTCTTGCAGCGCCTTGGCGTAGCTGGGCGAGCTTATAATCTTCTGCAGCGCTTCGCGCACCCTGGCGCTCGATGCGCGTATCAGACGGCGGATATTGGCAAGCTCGCTGCTGGCCGCGTCGGCTATCTCCTCCTCGCCCGCGATGGACATGGTTATCTTGTCCTCGAGAAAGCGGTTGGACTGAAGCGACTGGAAAAGGTAGTCTATACAGGTCTTTTCACCCTTGCCGTCCCCGGCGGCGTAGCTCTTCGCGCCCCTCGCCGCGGCGAGGACGCCCGCGATGTCCAGGAGCTCGCGCGTATTCAAAACGCCGCCCATGTCCGCGCGCTGCAAGCTCGCGCGCACGTCCTTGACGCCGGTAAACGACGGGCTGCCGCGGGTCACCATCATGGCGCGCGCGGCGCTCGTCTCCGCGAGACGGCGGCGCACCTCGCCCACGTCGGAACTTGGCGTCAGGGCCCGCGCGCGGGCCTTGGCCTGCTCGCTGACGGCCTCGCGCTCGAGCATTGCCAGCACGGCCGGCAGCTCAAGCGTGACGGTGCTTCTGTCGTATTGGGTCATTTTGGCATATTCCTCAGTTTCTTGTAGTAGTCAAGGCTGCCGAAGGCGCGGTCAAGCTGATAGAGCGCGTAGTGCTCGCAGACCTCTCCCAGCTCGGTGAGCGCCGGCTCGGCCAGCCGGAAGGAAAAGACGCGGCGCGAGTCCGCGTCAACGATGTATCGCATCGCCTCAAGCGTGCCCTCGCCCACGTGCAGCCCACCGACGGCGCGGCAGTCCGGGCAATAGAGCTCGCCGTGCTCAGGAAAGAGCCTGGCCCCGGCCATCTCGGTTTTCCCGCATCCGGCACAGGCCTCCATCTCCGGCCGGTAACCGGACAGGCACATGAGCCGCAGCTCGAACGCGGCCTTCACCTGACGCGGCGGGCAGAGCTTATTTGAGAGCGCGTAGAGTGCGTTCAAGCCCAGCTGAAGTATCTCCGGCTCGGCGACGTTCTCATTCGACACGGCCTCCAGCAGCTCGGCAATATAGCTGCCCAGCGCGAGCATGTCCAAGTCGGAACGCAACGCGCGGAACTGCTCCACCGTCACAGCTTCGTTCACGGTCCAGTAGCCCTTGTTCCCGAAGAGCGTAAGGTCGGAGTACGTGAGCAGCTGGGTCGCCGCGGCGAGCTTGCTGCGCGTACGGGCCACTCCCCTCGCCTTGGCGGTTATTTTCCCGTCCGTCTCGGTCAGGATGGTCAAAATCTTGTCTGACTCTTTATATTTCGCCTCTCTGAGGATTAAGCCCCTGGTAGTGAGAAACATATGTATCACCCTCCGTCACTTATACGGTGGCCTTCACGAGGCCACCGTTCCCTCTCTGTCTTTGCCGTCCGCACCCTCGTCAAGGGCCCGGCAGATAAGCCAGCACACAGGCTCGCCCGTCTCAGCAAAAAGCTCCCAAAAATCCATACCGGTCATGTAAAACACCTCAGCTATATTCTGCGCACCAGGCGCGGCGCTATAGCTGGGAATATTTCTGGAAGCCGTCTATGCCGCGACGATTATATACCAAGTCCGGCAGTATATCAAGCGTTTTGACAAAACATTAACCCTCCCGCCGTCTCAGCACTCGAAGCTCTCAGCAAAGGCAACGGCGTCCTCTCGCGTATATATGTTCGCAGCGAGCGAGAGCTGATAGCAGACCTCGCTGCCCGGCGGTGCCAGATACACCGTCCAGTAGTCGCTCTGCGTATCGAGCGTATCCACGTCCACGCCGTACTGCCAGTATTTATAGGCGTCCCCGGCCGTGAGCAGGTCGGTCTTGAGCCGGCATATCATTGCGGGGTACCTCAGCCCTTCGAGCGGCTCGCCGTCCTCATACCAGTGGTGGTTCCCGAACGATATGTTATCGCCGGTGATAAGCTCGCCGTTTTCATCGGTTACTTTTTCCGCGTCTATCGGCACGATGCTGGCCGATTTGGTGTACACGTGTGATTCCACGGCGTTCCACGCGGCCTGTATTGAGCTCCAGCTCCCATAGGCGCCGTAGACGCTGGGCGTTTTGTACAGCTGCAGCCCGTCCGGCGCGGTGAAGCTCACGTCGAGATACCGCTCGCTGCGCTCGCACTCCTCCATCACTCCCCGCGCCGCGGCGGCGTACACGTCGTCCCCGCCGTCAGCGTAGTCGGAGAGCATCAGCTCGTTCAAGCCAGTAAGCGGCTCGTACCCGTCATCGCCGTGCTGGAAGAGTATGTACCAGTCCCCGTCGCTGTAAAACCAGCCGTCGTCCGCCGAGGTGAAGTACTCGCCGACGTACTGCGGGTAGTCGGCCTTGAAGCGGTACGCCGTGCGGTAAAAGCTCAGCTCCTGCCCTTCCGCGTCCACCGTGCTCACGAGCTCGGCTTCGGTCATCTCGACCGCCGAGGGGCTCCACGGCTGTTCAAGGCTGAGCGAGTACGCGCCGGACGCGGCGTAGTTTTTGACCGTGTCCACGATTTCATCTGGTATTCCGCTCACGTCGCAGCTCACACCCACCGCGTCCAAATCCGGCACCTGCGGCGTGCGGAACTTTTGCGACATCAGGTAGAGGCAATCGGCGGCCTTGTCCCAGTCGCCGCCGTAGTAGATGTAATCATCCACGTCCGTCGAGTACATGCGCGCGGCGAACTCGCCGTTGTGGAAAAGGAGCGTCACGCCCGAAAAACCGCTCAATGTGTCGCCGATGCGCGTTAAGTCGCCGGTATCGGCCTTCATGTCCGGGTCATCGAGCGTCAGCGTGGGCGAAAACGTGTAGAACACGAGGCCGTCGATGCTCCCGGCAGGACGGCTTTCGAGCTCCCCGGCGTCCCAGCCGGAGACGCTCCACCCCTCGCTCTCGCCTCGCTCGTTCCAGCTCTCGGCGAGATTTTGCGCGTATTCCTCCGCCATGTCCACGGCGGATTGCGGCACGGCCTCGGGCGTGCCTACCACCGGCGCGTCCTCCTGCTGCGCAGCGCAGGCCGTGAGCAGCAAAGCTGAAACCAGCGCGAGCGCGATAACTGCGCGTTTCATGCGTGCCCTCTCCCCTTTTTAAGTTATTTGTCCGTAAAGCCGAAGTTGCGAAGCAAACTCATGGAGTCGCGCCAGTTTTCCTTGACCTTCACCCAGGTCTGGAGATAGACCTTCGTGTCCAGGAGTTCTTCTATATCTTTCCTCGCCATCTCGCCAATTTTTTTGAGCATAGTGCCGTTCTTTCCGATTATTATGCCCTTATGGCTCGTCTTTTCGCAGTAAATTGTGGCGTCAATTTCAATCACGCCGTCGTCGCGCTCTTCAAAGCGGGTCACGACCACCGCCGTGCCGTGCGGCACCTCGCGCTCGAGGCACCAGAGCAGCTTTTCGCGGATAATCTCGGCGCACAGCTGCTTCTCCGGCTGGTCGGTGAACACGTCGTCCGGGAAAAGATGAGGCCCTTCCTCGGCGAACTTGTCCAGCTCGTCGAGCAGCGCGTCGAGCCCCTCGCCGCGCTTTGCGGAGATGGGTACGACGGCGTTGAATTCATGCGCTGCGGCGTACGATGCAATGACTGCGAGCAGCTCGGACTTTTCAACCGTGTCAATCTTGTTCACGGCGAGCAGCGCCGGGACGCGCGCGTTTTTAATCTGTGCAATCAGCTCTGACTCCTGCTTACCGACAGAGGGAATCGGCTCGACGACGAGCACCACTGCGTCGACGTCGGCGACGCTCTCGCGCACGACCTTGTCCATGTACTCGCCCAAGCGCGTGCGCGCGCGGTGGAAGCCCGGCGTGTCCATGAACACGAACTGCGTCTCTCCTCGTGACACTACGCCGGTTATGCGCCCGCGCGTGGTCTGGGGCTTGTTGGAAACAATCGCCACCTTCTCGCCGACCAGCGCGTTGGTGAGCGTGCTTTTGCCGACGTTCGGCCTACCGGCTATGGTTATCATCGCATTTTTTGTCATTTTTGTACCTCCGTCGCGGCCGCCTCCGCCACTTTCTTTCTCTGTATTGCGCCGCTTATCAGGTATATTATTGTCGCGGCCCACACGCAAATAAACGTCACGAGCATCGCCGGGCTCATCGTCTCGTTGAAGAACACCAGCCCGCACAGCAGCTGCAGCGTGGGATTTATGTACATGAGCACGCCGGAGAGGCCCATTGTCGTGTCCCTGATACCGCTTGAGTACAGGTACACCGGCAAAAACGTCACAAGCCCCGCCGCAGGCAGGAGCAGCAGCCGCCAGCCCGTCAGCACGCCCGTACTCACCGGCCCGCCGCCCAGCTCCATGACAAGTATGACCACAATCGCCACGGGCGAAACGAGCAGCGTCTCAATAAAGGTCGAAACGCCTCCGGGGACGTTTGCCTTTTTCTTCACCGCGCCGTAGAGCGCGAACGAGAGCGCGCACAGCAGCGCGAGATACGGGAACTGCCCGGTCATCACCATCGGCGCGGCCACGCCCGCCGCCGCTATGGCCACGGAGACCCACTGCGCCGCCGTGAGCCGCTCCTTGAAGAGTAAAAAGCCCATCAGGATGGCCAGCAGCGGGTTTATATAGTAGGCAAGGCTCGTGTCGAGCACTCTCCCCGCGCCCACGCAGTAGATAAGCACACCCCAGTTGAAGGTGATAAGCACGCCGCACGCGAGCATGCGCAGCAGCAGATGCCTGTCGCGCAGTACGCGCTTTGCCTCGCTCCAGCCGCCGGTCAGCGGCAGGAGCAGCGCGCTGACCGCCAGCGAGAAGATAACGCGGCAGCTGAGCGTATAAAACGAATTAACGTCCGAAAGCAGCTTCCAGAACAGCGGAAGCAGTCCCCACAGCACATAGCTTGCAAAAACCTGAAGCGTCCCTTTCCTCATCTCTATCCCCTTTGCGCCCTCGCGCTCACTCGCCGAGCGAGGCCATTATGGCCTTTTCCCTCTGTCTCATCTGCCGCTTCATCTTGCCCTCATCCACATGGTCGTAGCCGAGCAGGTGGAGCACGCTGTGGACGGTGAGGTACATGAGCTCGTGCTCAAAGCCGTGCCCGAACTCTTCGCCCTGCCTCGCGCAGCGCTCAAGCGAAAAGACCATGTCGCCGAGCAAGATGCAGCCCGTGTCCAGATCGCGCTCGCAGTCGGATGCGTCAAACGCGCCCGGGGTGAGAAAGTTCATCGGGAAGCTCAACACGTCCGTCGCGGCGTCTATGTTCCGGTGCTCGCGGTTTATCTCGCGTATTCCCTCGTCGTCGGTGAGCATCGCGCTCACGGCGCACGGCTCGTCCACGCCCTCGGCGTGCAGCGCCGCGCGCACTGCGCGAAGTATCAGTCCCCTCGCGTTTTCGTGACCCAGGCCGCGTTTTTCACGCGAAAGGCTGAGTTTTATCTGCATAATCTTCACCCCTCGTAGACTTCGGACAGCTTGTCCGAGAGATAGTCCGCGTAGTATTTCACATCCAGCGGCCCACCCATCGCCCGCTCCATCAGCTCCTCGGGCGGCAAAAGCGCGCCGCAGCGCCATATGTGCTCGCACAGCCAGGCGTTTATGCCGCTCACGTCGCCGCGCCTGAGCGCGCCGTCGACGTCGAGTTCCCGCCTGATGAGCGCCATGAGCTGCGCCGCCGCGGCCGTGCCCAGCGCGTAGGCCGGGAAATAGCCTATCTGGCCCGAGGCCCAGTGCAAGTCCTGCAAAATGCCCTCGGCGTCGTTTCGCGGCACGCAGCCGAGGTATTTCCCCGAGAGCTCGTTCCAGGCCGCGGGCGCGTCGTGGACGCTGATTTCGCCGTTTAAGACGGCGCGCTCCATGTCGAAGCGCAGCATGATGTGCATGCAGTAGCTCACCTCGTCGGCCTCGGAGCGCAGCGTCGTTGGGCGCACTGCGTTTACCGCGCGGAAAAATTCGCGCGGCGAGGTACCGGCGAGCTCCGGTATGTTCTCCGTCAGAACCGGCCACAAGAACTCCGTCCACGGCAGCGAGCGGCCGACCATGTTCTCGAAAAAGCGCGCCTGGCACTCGTGCACGCCCATGCTCGCGCCCTGTCCCAGGCGGGTGTATTGCAGCTCCTCGCCCGTGTTGAGCTCGTAGAGCGCGTGCCCGCACTCGTGTATGACGCCGTAGAGGCTCGTTGTGAAGCTCTCCGGGATGTAGCGCGTACACATGCGCACGTCGTATTTCGAAAACCCGACCGTGAACGGCCTGTCGGAGAGCACAAGGCGGCAGCGCATCGGGTCCACGCCCAGCGCGTCCATGCACTCGTGGGCTATGCGCTGCTGCCTGAGCGGCGAGACTCGCACGTTCAGCATGTCCGTCTCCGGGGCCGGATAGCGCCGGGCGCGCTCGAGCAGCGGCGTTATGCAGCCCCGCAGGCGCTCGAAGAGGGCGGCGCAGCGCGCCTCGGTCAGTCCTTCCTCGTTCTGGTCAAGCCAGAAGTCATACGCGCTCTTCTCCGGCGCGCACAGCCGCGCGATACGCCTCGCGGCGGCAAACAGCCGCGCCAGCCAAGGCTCAAGCATGGCGAAATCCGCGCTCTCGTTTGCCCGCGCCCAGGCCGACGAGGCCTCGGCGGCGAGCTTGCGGAAGGAGAGATACTCCTCGAGCTGCACGTGGCGCAGTATCTCCCCCGAACGGCGCAGAAGCCGCACCGAACGTGCCTCGGCGCTCGTGAGCTCATCTATGTGCTCTTCGAGGTAGTCGAGCAGCCTTATACCCTCCGCCGAGGAGACGAGGTTCAGCGATTCCTCGCCCAGCACATTTATGGTGTGCGAGCGCGCAATGCGGTTGCCCGGCAGCGCGAGCGTAACCGAGTCGAATTCCAGCGCGCCCGAGGCGTGGCGCAGCGCGAACTCCTTCTTTTGCAGTTCAGCCAGCATCCGACGCGCCAGAGGCAGCGTAAGATGCGTCGCGTACGAGTAGCTCACTGCTTTTTCCTAAACTGCCTCGAGAGGTTTTTGGTGTGCTCGTCGGCGCGGCGCGGCGCGCTCATACGCCTCGATTATCTTCTGCACCAGCTCGTGGCGCACGACGTCCGCCCCCGTGAGGCGGCAGATGGCTATGTCGTCTATGCCCTGCAGCACGCGCATGGCCTCCTTCAGGCCGCTGACCTTGTCGCGCGGCAAATCTATCTGCGTCACGTCGCCGGTGATAACCACGCGCGAGCCGAAGCCTATGCGCGTGAGGAACATCTTCATCTGCTCGCGCGAGGTGTTCTGCGCCTCGTCGAGGATGATGAAGCTGTCGTCAAGCGTGCGGCCGCGCATGTACGCGAGCGGCGCGACCTCGATGTTCCCGCGCTCGAGGTACTTGTTGTACGTCTCGGGGCCGAGCATCTCAAAGAGCGCGTCGTACAGCGGGCGCAGATACGGGTCTACCTTGCTCTGCAGGTCTCCCGGCAGGAAGCCCAGGCGCTCGCCCGCCTCGACGGCCGGGCGCGTGAGTATGATACGGTTCACCTGCTCGCTCCTGAACGCCGCGACGGCCTCGGCGACGGCGAGGTACGTCTTGCCCGTACCCGCAGGGCCGATGCCCAGCGTGACGGTATTCTTGTTCATCGCGTCGACGTACGCCTTCTGGCCGAGGGTCTTGGCCTTTATCGGCTTGCCCTTGGCGGTGATGCACACGACGTCGCCGCCGAGCTCGCCTATCTTGGCCTCGCGGCCCTCGCGCACGAGCTTGAGAATGTAGCGCACGTTCTGCGCGTCAATCACCTCGCCGCGGCTGGCGAGCTGCAGCAGGCCGTTTATCGCCTTCTCGGCGGCCATGACGTCCTCGGCCTCGCCGGAAATGCGCAGCTGGTCGTCACGGTCGGTGACGGAGACGTGCAGCTCGCTCTCGATTATCCTCAGATTCTGGTCAAAGGAGCCGAAAACGCTTATCACGTTTTCCATGCGGTCTATCGGCATGGTCCTCTCTATCATATGCATATCCCTTTCTGTTTCTGGGGTTATTAAACGGTATATAGTCCGGCGCAGCTTGGCTTAACCGGCGCTGAACTGAGCTATGTCCTCCACGCACTCGGCGCGCATTGTGACGACGAGCATGCCGCCGCTCACCGAGCTTGCAAACGTGGAGCTTGCAATCTCGCCGCGTCCGGATATTTCCCGCTCGAGCGTATTTTGCAGCTGCTCCTGCAAACGCGCGGCGAGGGCGGCCTCGTCCTCGGCCGCAGCGGACACGCCGTACTCAAGCGTCTGCTCGCGGACAAGGGTGACAGGCAGCGTAAACACGCCTTCCCAGGCGAGCGGGTACTCCGTAACGATTTTACCACAGCCTGCATCGGTTTGGCTACTACCTCGGTAAAAATTGATGCGTTTATCCCCTATTATAAGCGCCCAGCGCGTGTGCGTGCCCGTCTGGGTCAGGGCGGCGTACTCGAGCGGCGCCGCGGCGTTGAGCTCATACCACGTGCGCGCCTCGACCAACGCGGACGCCCGGACATAGCGCGTGTCGCCGACCTCGCTCGGCATCTCGCCGGAGACCAGAGTCTCGCCCGCGATCACGGCGTCTCCCACCGTGACGAGCGGCGCGCCCTGATAGACCTCCATACGCTCTATTATACCCGTTGTGCGCGCCGTAACGCTGCCTGCCGCGTCGTCGCTGACGAGCTGCGGGCGCTCTATGCGCTCGCGGACGCGGACTATGGCCCGGGACGAGTCCACGCTCACCCCGACCCAGCTCAGCTCGGGGATGTCGAGTATCACGCTGTTGCGTATCTCATCCGACGACCAGCCCGGCCAGAAAGAGCCGCTTTTCACTCCGCAATTGGCCAGCGCGCGCAGTATTGCCCCCTTTGAAACGCTCTCGTTGCCCTCAATTTCTATGTCCCACACAAAAAGCGAGCTCGCGGCGAGTAGTGCAAAGCACACAACCGCCGCCGTCAGCAGCGCAATTCTCCGCCGCAGACGACGGCGCACAACCGGCACGCCGCGCTCGCGCAGCACCTTCACCGCGCACTGGTGCCTGCCCGCGAGCGCCCTTACGCGTCCAAGCTCGCGGCTGTACACACCGATGCGTATCGTGAAATCGTCCACGGGCTCTGCGTCCCAAAAGCATATTCCATCGCCGCCCAGGGCGTTGAGCAGCTTCACCGGCTCGGCCCCGCTCACCTCAACACGCACGCTGCCGCGCAGAAGCTCTGCAAATCTTACCTTCATTCCAGCCCCACCGAGAGTATACGCCCCGTGACCAGCAGGGCCTCTCTGTCCATGGCCTGCAGCTCCAGGCCCTCGCCGTCTATACACACACGGTGCGCGCCTGCGTCTATCTCTATGCGCTCCCGGGAATAGCTCACCAGCCCGCGGTGCTCTTCAACCAGCGCCCTTCGCGCGCCCATAATCGTCACTTTGACAACGCCCGCCGCAGTCGCTGGCAGGTCCAGCCTGTCGGCGATGCCCTCGCGCAGCGCGGCGCCCTTTCTGCTTCCTGGCATACTCACACCCCCAGGAAGTTTATGCCGCGCTGTGCCCCGGCATGTCTGGACGAGCGTGCCGCACATGCTGCGCGAAAGCGCGCTCACGCATATTCCCGCCTGAGCGCAAATACGCTCTAAACAGGCATGTCTATAGGAAGGAGGCGGTCAATTTGCGCTCTGGGCGCTTTATTGCCGGCTGCGCGCTCGCCGCGGCGGCGCTTATCGCTCTGCTGCTGTGGGCGCCGGAGGCCATGGATGGGGTGCGCGCGGGGCTTGCGACGTGCGCCGAGGTGATAATACCCTCGCTGTTTCCGTTTTTCGTGCTCGGCTCGGCTATCATGGAGCTTGGAATACCGCAGCGGCTCTCCAGGGCGCCCTCGCCGGTGATGTCGCGGCTATTCGGCGTCTCCGGTGTGGGGGCGTCGGCTGTCATCATAGGCGTTATGGGCGGCTATCCGCTCGGCGCGGCGACAGCTGCCGGGCTGTGTGAGCGCGGCGTGATAAACCGGGACGAGTGCTCGCGGCTGCTCGGCTTCTGCAACAACTCCGGCCCGGCCTTTCTCATAGGCGCCGCGGGCGTCGGCGTGTTTGGGAGCGTCCGCGCAGGGCTTGCGCTCTACCTCTGCCACATTCTCGCGGCGGTGACGTCGGGCATAGTCCTGCGCTCCAAGCGCGGCGCGGCCACGGCCATCTGCGCCGCCACGCCTGAGCCTGAGCCCGGCGCGCTCGCCCGCGCGGTCATGTCGTCGGTTAAGAACATACTCAACGTCTGCGGCTTTGTCGTAATCTTTTCCGCGCTGACGGCCGCGCTCGATGCCTCAGGACTTCTGGGCCGACTCGCGGGCGAGCTCGCCGTGCGCACGGGGCTGGAGCTGGGCGCCTCGCGCGCGCTCGTGACGGGCTTTTTCGAGATAGGCGGCGGGATAAGCGCGCTGCGCGAGTGCTCATATACGGCCGTAAACTTCTCCCTTTGCGCCCTTATCATAGGCTGGGGCGGCGTCTCCGTCCACATGCAGACCTCGGCCGTGACCGCGAGTGCGAAGCCGAGAGCCGCCCGGCACCTGGCCGGACGGCTCCTGAGCGCGGTTTTCTCCGCGGCATATGCGTTTGCGTTGTATTCCCTGGCGTTTTAGGCCCCGCCCAGGCGGAACACTATGCCCACTACCGCCGAGGCGGCTATGTAGGCCACGGGGTGTATGCTCTTTGTCGGCTTGACGTTCGTCATCACCGCGAGGATAACGGCGAGGATGATGGGCCCCCAGGCGAAAAAGTCGGCGATGTTTCCCGTCTGCTGGTAGAGCGAGACGTTGAAGAGGCTCTCACCCAGCACGCTCACGCCGGCGGCAGCGATAAGCGCGGTCGACGCCGGACGCAGCCCGTAGAACGCGGCGTTCACCATGCGGTTGTCGCGGAACTTCTCGAGGAAGCGCGCGAGTATCAGCACGAGGATGATGCCCGGCAGGATGGTGCCCAGCGTGGCCAGGATGGCGCCGGGGATACCGCCCACGGTAAAGCCGACGTAGGTGGCCATGTTGATGCCCATGGGGCCCGGTGTCGACTCGCTGACGGCCAGCATGTCGAGCACCTGCGCGCTGGTAAACCAGCCGGTCTTTGCGCCCAGGTCGTACAAAAACGGCAGCGTGGCCATGCCGCCACCCACGGCGAACACACCTATTTTGAGGAACTCCCAGAAGAGGTTGAGAAGCAGCAGTGCGTAAGTCATGCCGTCTCGCCTCCCTTCTTATTCTTGCCGGCCTTGTCGGATATGACGGTTATCACGATTCCGGCAACCGCCGCCGCGACAACGAGCAGTATCGGCGACGCGCTTGTGAAAGCGCTGAGCACGAACACGGGCAGGAAAATGATTACGATGCTCTTCCAATCGACCATCGCGCTCTTCCAGAGCTTGATTACAGCGTTGACTATGAGGACGACGACGCAGGCCCTTATTCCGGCGAAAGCGTTTTGAACTATTGCGTACTCGGCGAAGGCCGTCAGGAACGCCGCGATAATCGTGATTATGACAAGCGAGGGCAGCGCCGAGGCAAAGCCCGTGACCAGGCCGCCTATCGTCCCCTTGCGGTGTCGGCCTATAAACACGCTGGTGTTGACCATGATGATGCCCGGCAGGCACTGGGCCATGGCGTAATAGTCCATGACTTCCTCGTCGGTCGCCCACTTGTAGTGCTCGACGATGTCACGCTGAAGAATCGGCAGCATGGCGTAGCCGCCGCCGAAGGTAAGGCCCCCAACCTTGATGAAGGCCCAGAAGAGCTGAAGGTATTCTTTCATTAGCTGTCATCTCTTTTTCCAGTATTTTTGCCGGGCAGACAAGCGCTGCCCGGCAAAGTTGTGTTCGGTTGTGCCCGATTACTTGCTCAGGCTCTCGGCAAACTCCTTGTACTTAGCTATGCGCTCGTCGCAGTCGGCGTGGCTCTCGCCTTGGGCGAGGATGTAGACCTTAATCTTCGGCTCGGTGCCGCTCGGGCGCACGATGAAAGCCGTACCGTCGGCCAGCTCGAAATAGAGCACGTTGCTGCCGAATATCGGCGTCTTGCCCACGACGCCCAGCTCGGCGACGGAGACCGTGCCGCTCAGGTAGTCGCGCATGCCGAGGACCGCTTCGCCGCCTATCTCCTTCGGGGGCTCGGCGCGCAGCGCGGCCATGATGCCGCGCATCTTCTCCAGGCCGTCCAGGCCGGGCATGACGAGGTTGAGCGTCAGCTCGCCGAAGTAGCCGTACTTCTCGTAGAGCGCCTCGAGCGCGTCGGCGAGGGTCATGCCCTGCTTGAAATAGCTCGCGGCCATCTCGGCAATGAGCATGCTCGCGGTGACGGCGTCCTTGTCGCGGACGTAGTCGCCGACCATGTAGCCGTAGCTCTCCTCGTAGGCGAGCAGGTAGTTGTACGAGCCGTCGCGCTTGTACTCGGCGAG
>CAYXVA010000012.1:0-6988 GCA_964467975.1 uncultured Oscillospiraceae bacterium
CGGGGACGCTTTCTTTTTTCAAGATAAAAGAAAGCGCCCCCGGAATTAAAAGAAAGTTTTATTGAAAAGATAAAACAAAAACGCCCCGGATGTTTCCGAGGCGTTTTTGTGGATATGGGAGTTTGGAAGAGGAAAATCATTTTATAGCGGTGCGGTTGGGAAATCCGCTCCGTTCTCGATAAAAAGTTAACACAACTATTGCTATTAGTAAAGAGAGAGTTTATAATATTTGATATGACGTTTTTTAATATCAAGGAGGAACCGGCATGGACACGTCGAAAGTACGCGCGCTGCTTGCTGCGGCGGACCTGGGGAGCATATCCAAGGCAGCCGAGGTTCTGGGCTACACACAGTCCGGCGTGACGCATATGATGCGCTCCCTGGAGGAGGAAGCGGGCTTCCCGCTGCTGATACGCGGCAACAGGGGAGTGAAGCTCACGCAGGACGCCGAGAGGCTCGCACCGCTCTTCCGCGAGCTGAGCCAAGCGGCGGACAGGCTGGAGCAGGAGATGGCGCTCACGCGCGGAGTTGAGCAGGGCGTTGTGCGTATTGGTACGTACTCGTCAATCTCGCTCCACTGGATGCCCCAGATTCTCGAAGAGTTTCAAAACCGATATCCAAATATAGAAGTGGAGCTTCTTGAGGGCAACGGCCAGGAGATTGAGGACTGGCTCTCCGGCGGCCGCATAGACATAGGCTTTACAAGCCTGAGGCCGTATTTCACATTTGACACGGTAAAGATACTCGACGACCCCATGTTTGCCGTGCTGCCTAAGAGTCACCCACGGGCGAATGACAACACATTTCCCGTCTCAGCCTTCAAGGGCGAGACGTTCCTGGTCTACGTCTCGGACACAAAGCCCGAGTTCGACATTGCACAGGTAATGGACCTTGCAGGCATAGGCGCGAAGAGCCGCTTTTCATCAAACTTCGACATGACCATCCTCGCGATGGTGGAGCACAACCTCGGCGTCACGATAATGCCGCAGCTGATACTTGACGGCTCAACGGCGGACGTGGCGGCGGTGCCGATAGACCCGCCGATATCCCGCTCTCTCGGCATGGCCGTACGCTCTATATCCGACGCGTCGCCCGCAATGCGCCGCTTCATGAACTGCACGCGCGAAGTGCTCGGCGTATAGATAAAAATCCCCGTCAGAGCTGACGGGGATTTTCACTTTATTGTGCGGTGTCACTGAGCGAGCGCGGAGAGGTCAAAGTTTTCAAATTCCTCTGTGTACTCCACGTCGGCATCGCTTATCCAGGAGGTAAACAGGTCGTTGAACTCGTACACGGCGGCGGTATAGCGCAGCGTGTACACTTCGCTGGTGTTCATGAGCACGCTGTCGTCAGGCGTGACGGGCTCACGCAGGAGGATATGGTAGCCGCTCGAGCTCTCCACTATGCCGCTGATTTCTCCCGGCTCAAGCGCCGCGACGCCTTCTGCGAACTCATCGACCACCACTCCGGGCTCGAAACAGTACCCGTTCGGGTAGCGCTCAAGGCCTGGGTCCTCGCTGTAGCGGTTCATGAGCTCGTCAAAGTGCGCCTCGCGGTCCGATTCCGGCACGGAGAGCAGCTCGTCGAGCACCTGCTGGGCCTGTGCGCGCTTGTCGGACTTCTCATCGTCCGTAAGCTCATTGCCGGAGTCGTCAACGGTGCGGAAAAGTATGTGCTTGGCCGTCATATAGCCGTACTCGGCGGCAAAGGCCAGAGTCTCCTCGTCGGTGACCTTCTCGGCGTTCTCGCCGTAGAGCGTCATAAACACGCGGGGGTACATAACCATCATGCGATTTACAAAGTCGTAGAGCTCAGGAGTGACATATAGCTCGGCGAGCCGCTCGTAGAGCTCTTCCTCAGTGCCGTCCTCGCCGACGAGCGATTCAATATCGCTTTGCACCTGCTCATCGAGCACCTGCAGGTCGTAGTCGGTGAGCTGCACGCCGTTTGCCTCTGCCTCTTGGTCAAGCACGTGGTACTGCACGCAGTAGGTCATGGCATTGACGGCCAGGTACTGCCCGAGCGTCATGCCGTCGCTGAGCGCGAGGTCAAAGTCGTATCCGGCAAAATACTGGGCGTAATTGTTGTAAATCCAGTAAAAAAACTCGTTCCACAGCACATCTTCGCCGTTTATTGTCATGACCACGGTCTCCGGCTCATACGAAGAGTAGATAGCGTCCCAATCGTACTCTGCGGCGGGCTGCGCGCTCGCTTCGGGCGACGCACTCGGGCTCGCTGTGGGTTCAGCTGCCGGGGCGCCGCAGGCGGCCAGGCAAGTCAGCAGGAGCAGGGCACACATGGTGCAGATTGCAAATCTTTTCATCATTTTTCTCCTTCACTGTTGGAAATCGTATTTGTCGCATTCCAGTCTGATATAAACGCCGCGGCCTCGTCCAATACGCGCGTCTTTGACGGCAGAGTGAGGGCCAGCACGGGCTTCTTCGACGCCTCGACCTTGAGCCTGCCCTTCCAGCGTTTCTGAGCGTAAAGGGCGCTCACACGCTCCATGTCGAACTGTGCGAGGGTGAAGCGCAGGATATTGCCCTTTTGAGTTATATCGGTGATGCCCGCTCTGCCGGCCTCGCCGCGGAGAAGCGCCACGCGCACGAGGTTTGTAACCTCCGTCGGCGGCTCGCCGAAGCGGTCTATCAGCTCGTCGAGCACGTCGTCGGCGTCGGCCTCGGTGCGTATGAGCGCGATACGGCGGTAGAGGTCCATGCGTTGCTCGCTCGAGGCGACGTAGCTCTCGGGTATGTTGGCGCTGACGGCGAAGTCTGCCGTCGTGTTCGCGCGCTGCTCGCTCACTTCGCCGCGCTCTTCGAGCACGGCCTCCTCGAGCAGCTTTAAGTACATGTCGTAGCCGACGTCGGTGAGGTGCCCGCTCTGCTCGGCGCCGAGCAGACTGCCCGCGCCACGGATCTCGAGGTCGCGCATGGCTATGCGGAAGCCGGAGTTGAACTCGGCGAATTCGCGTATGGCCTCGAGGCGCTTTTCTGCGACCTCGCTCAAAACCTTGTCGCGCCGGAAGGTCAAATATGCGCTCGCCCGGCGCGCCGAGCGGCCCACGCGGCCGCGTATCTGGTGGAGCTGCGCGAGGCCGAGTTTGTCGGCGTCCTCGATTATGAGCGTATTAACGTTCGGGATGTCTATGCCCGTCTCGATTATCGTCGTACAGACGAGTATCTGAATCCTGCCCTCGACCATGTCCTCCATTATCCGCCCTAGCTGCTCGGCGTCCATTTTGCCGTGCGCCACGGCGACGGAAGCGCCGTCCAGGAGCTCGGAAATTTTCATCGCCGTGCGCTCGATGTTGTCGACGCGGTTGTGCAGGTAGTAGACCTGGCCGCCGCGGTCGAGCTCGCGGCGCATGGCGTCGGCCAGGACGCCCCAGTCGTGCTCCATGACGAAGGTCTGCACCGGCAGCCGCTCCTGCGGCGGCTCCTCGAGCGTGGACATGTCGCGTATGCCGGAAAGTGCCATGTTCAGCGTGCGCGGTATCGGCGTGGCCGAGAGGGTCAGCACGTCCACCTGACGGCTGAGCTCCTTGATATGTTCCTTGTGCGAGACGCCGAAGCGCTGTTCCTCGTCCACGACAAGCAGCCCGAGGTCCTTGAATTTTACGTCCTTTTGCAGCAGCCTGTGCGTCCCTATCATCAGATCGCAGCGCCCGTCGGCGACGTCTGAGAGCGTCTTTTTTATCTGTGCAGGAGTGCGGAAGCGGCTGAGTACCCCTATCTCGACCGGATACCCCGCAAAACGCTGCACCGCCGTCTGGTAGTGCTGCTGCGCCAAAACGGTCGTGGGCACGAGTATCGCCGCCTGCTTGCCGTCAAGTATGCACTTCATAACGGCGCGGAGCGCTACCTCCGTCTTGCCGTAGCCCACGTCGCCGCAGAGCAAGCGGTCCATCGGCACGGGCTTTTCCATGTCGCGCTTTATCTCATCGGCGCATCGGAGCTGGTCCTCCGTCTCCTCGTACGGGAAGCGCTCTTCAAACTCCGTCTGCCAGGGCGAATCCGGCGAAAAGGCGTAGCCCTTCTGCCTGGCGCGCTCGGCGTAGAGAGCAATCAGCTCCCCGGCGAGCTTTTTGGCGGCGGCTTTGGCCTTTTTCTTTGTGCGCTGCCACTCCGCTCCGCCCATTTTGGAGAGCTTCACCGGCCTGTCCTCGCCCGCGCCTATATACTTGCTCACGAGGTCGAGCTGCGTCGCCGGGACGTACAGCGTGTCGGTCCCGGCGTAGCATATCTTGATATAGTCTTTCTGCACGCCGTCGACGGGCATGCGCACAACTCCGGCAAAGCGGCCTATGCCGTGGTGCTCGTGCACTACGAGGTCTCCGACGGCGAGGTCCGTATACGAGCCTATGCGCTCGGCGTTTGACAGCTTGCGCTTGCCGCGGCGCTTCGGCTTGCGGAAGCCGCTGCCGGCTATCTGCGTGTCCGTGAGTACGGCGAGGCGTATGCCCGGGTACTCGAGCCCCGCAGAGAGGCTGCCGGTGGTCACGACGCACTCGCCGGGCTTCGGAAGCGCGCGGAGACTTTCGGCGAGGGCGCACTTTATCCCGTGCCCGTTTAGAAACTCAGCGAGCAGCTTCGCCCGGCGCATGTCGCCCGAGAGCACCACGACCGCAACGGAGGCCTTCAGGTACCCCGTTATGTCCTCCGCGGCCTGTGTCGCGCTGCCGCCGTAGCTGGGCAGCTGCTTTGCTCGTATGACCGTCACGCTCCTGGGCTCTACGGGATAACGTCCCGCAGTGAAGGAATCGGCCATGTAAAGCGCCAGAGCGCCCAGACGGCGCATTGCGGCGTCAAAGGGTATAAAGTAGTCGTCGGGCTTTGAAATCAGTTTACCGGCCCTTGAGAGGCTTGTGACGTCCTCCGTGACGCGCTTTATGTACGCTCTCGCGTTCTCGGCAAAGCGCGAGGGTTGGTCGAGGACGACAATGGCGTCTTGTGGTATGTAGTCTATCGCCGTCGCCGTTTCGCCGTAGATGAGCTCGGCGTAGCGGTCGGCGGCGGGCAGCTCCGCGCCGGAGAGCAGCCTGTCGGCGTCCTCGCGCAGCACGGCGGCGAGAGCGGGGCCGGTCTCGCCCGAGCGGCGCTTGACGGCGCGGTCGGCGAGTTTGTTGAGCTCGCCGGCGAGCGCGTGCGCACCTCCCTTCGCGAGCGTGGGCAGTACCTCGGCCGCAGGCACGACGGCGCACTTCTCTATCCTCTCCGTGCGGCGCTGCGTGCCAGTATCAAAATAGCCTATCGAGTCTATCTCGTCGCCCCAAAACTCTATGCGCACAGGCTGGCTGTACGCCGGAGAATAGAAGTCGAGTATACCGCCCCGGCGCGAGAACTGCCCCGGTCCCTCGACCTGAACGGCGCGTGAGTAGCCGCAGCACAAGAGCGCATCCTCGACGTCCTCAGGGGCGACAGGTGTGTGCAGGTCTATCTCAAACACCGCGCGGCGGAACACCTCCGGCGGCATAGCCCGCTGGAATAGCCCCTCGGCGGTCGCAACAACGATCCCATCGCCGTCCATGAGCGCGGCGAGGGCGTTT
Source organism: uncultured Oscillospiraceae bacterium (assembly GCA_964467975.1). GTDB lineage: Bacteria > Bacillota > Clostridia > Oscillospirales > Oscillospiraceae > Scatomorpha. Next base: position 5,549 of record CAYXVA010000012.1, read on the forward strand.
ATGCGCTTTTGCTCGCCTGAGCGGCTCATGGCGTCGGCGCTGTAGAACACGTAGTCGCGGCCCGAGAGCAGCGTGCACGTCTCGCCTGTGAGCGCGGCCACGTCGCCGGCTATGGCGTTCGCCGCCGTCTCGTCAGGGCTGAGTATGAGCAGCGGCCGGTTGTACTTCACGCGCAACGCTGCCGCCAGGTGCGCCCTGTGCACGGCCGAAAGGCCCGAGACAAGCGCAGCGAGCCGCCCGCTCTCGTCCGGGGAGGGGAGGGCGGCGGCGTCAGGGTCGGTAAGTATTGAAAGAGCAAGTAATTTTTCTTCGTTTGACATAGCAACGAGATTATACCAGTTATTTTTGCCGAAAGCAATCGTTTGATAAGCCGGGACCTATATGCAGCGGCCAATCTTACGCCGGGTTTGATGTTTTGACGATTTATTCGCGCGCGCGTACTATTATTTAATATAAAATCTAATATAGACAAAAGGCTCGAAAACGTTTATAATAGGGGTGTAAGTATCACCTGTTCGTCCTCAGGGCTGAGGGCGTTTTTTGTTGATGGGAGGGTACTGGATGGACTCATTGGAAGAAATATGGAAACAGATACTGAGCATAATCGCAAAAGATATCACACCCACGGCGTATAACACCTGGTTTTCAGATTGCACGGCGGTTGACCTCACGGACTGCAGGCTGGTGCTGCACACGAGCTCCGACTTCAAGCGCGGCATAATCACAAACCGCTTCGGCGAGATAATCAAAGGGGCGCTCTATGACCTGTTCTCCTGCGAGTTTGAGCTTGAGGTGCTGGCGGGGGACGAGCTTTTGGAGTACGAAAAGCACAGCGGCGGCAAGCCCTCACCTTACCCGGAGATGGAGGGCTACACCTTCGACCGCTTTGTCGTGGGCCCGTCGAACAAATTCGCCCACGCCGCCGCCATAGCCGTGGCGAACAACCCCGGCAAGGTGTATAACCCGCTCTTCATCTACGGCAATTCCGGCCTCGGCAAGACGCATTTGCTGCTGGCGATAGGCGAAAGAATACTCCACGACCACCCGGAGTTTAAAATAGCGTACCTGAAGGGCGACGACTTCACAAACGAGCTCATTCACTCCGTGCGCACCGGCACGAGCGAGGAGTTCCGACAGAAGTACCGCAACATGGACCTGCTGCTCATGGACGACATACAGTTCATCGCCGGCAAGCGCAGCACTCAGGAAGAGGCCTTCCACACCTTCAACAGCGTCTATGAGGCGGGGCACCAGATAGTCATGACGGCAGACCGCCCGCCGATGGAGATGGCCCAACTCGACGACCGCCTGCGCACTAGAATTGAAGGCGGACTCATGGCCGACGTGCAGCCGCCGGACATCGAGACGCGCACGGCCATAATCCTCAACAAGGCCGCACAGCTCGGCCTGGTTCTGCCCGAGGACGTCGTCAACTACATC
>CAYXVA010000012.1:6998-12342 GCA_964467975.1 uncultured Oscillospiraceae bacterium
CGGCAGAGAGAGGGCGTCGTAAAGCGGCTCACGGCCTATAAGGAGATACTCAACGACACCATAACCATCGCCAGCGTCAAGCGCGCCATAAAGGACGTGATACGCGTCGGCAACTATATCCCGACGCCGGAGGTCATCATAGAGGAGACCGCCAGGTACTACTCCCTGCAGCCGGCGGATCTGCGCGGCCAGCGCCGCAGCAAAAACCTCGCAATGGCCCGCCAGGTCTCCATGTACCTCATGCGCAACCTCACAAACCTGTCCCTCGTCGACATAGGCACGCAGTACGAGGGCCGAAACCACTCCACCGTCCTGGCCTCCATACGCAAGGTGGAGGACATGATTAAAACCGACCCGTCCGTCGCCGCCACCGTGCGCGACATCTCCTCAAACATCAACTCCCGCTCCTGAGTTTTCAACACGCCAGAGTCAAATAAACATCGGCTTTATGTTGAAAGCTGTTGAAAAAATTTTTGTCATATTTTGTCTGTTGTTGTCTGTTGAAAACCCGCGTCCACTTCTCAACATGAAAATTCCCTGTCTTTTCAGGGCTTCGAGGCAGTTTTCAACATTTGCTTCCGACTACTGTTACTACTACTGAAATATATCCTTTCTTCACTGCTGAAGATGGAGTCTCACGCCCAAGGAGGATGAAAAATGAAATTCAACTGTGAAAAGCATTTGCTCCAGGCGGCGGTCAACGCCGCGTCCCGCGCAGCCAGCGCCAGAAGCTCTATTCCCGCGCTCGAGGGCCTGCTTATCCAGGCCGGCGCAAACGTCCGAGTCACCGGCTACGACCTGCGCAAGGGCATCTATCAGAACTTTGAAGCCGACGTCGCCGAGCCCGGCAGCGCCGTAGTCATGACGGCCAAGCTCTTCGGCGAGATGATGCGCGTGCTGCCCGACGGTATGGTCACCATAGAGGTTGCCGACGGCGGCAAAACCACGGTCAAGTGCGGAATGAGCGAATACTCCTTTATGAGCCTGCCCGCCGACGACTATCCAGAGCTGCCCGACAGCGACTACGCCGACTCTATTTCCCTCGATCAGCAGAAGCTCGCCGAAATTATCGAGCAGACTATCTTTGCCGTCTCCACGAACGAGAGCCGCCCCGTCTACATGGGCAGCCTCTTTGAGTTCGACGGCACAAAGCTCACCGTCGTGTCCGTCGACGGCTACCGCCTGGCGCTCAGGCGAGCCGAGGTGAGCGGCAAGACCGAAAACGCCCGCTTCATCGTGCCCGGCAACGTACTTCAGGACGTGGGAAGGCTCTGCGCCAAGAGCGAGAACCCCGTCATGATAAACCTCGGCGACCGACACGTCTCCTTTACCATAGGCGACACGGTCGTGATATCCCGTCTGCTCGAGGGCGACTTCCTCAACTACCGCAAGACCATACCCGAAAACTTCAAGTACAAGCTCGGCGTACAGCGCGCTGAGATGCTCTCGGCCACCGACCGTGTCTCCCTGGTCGTCGATGAGACCGTGAAGAGCCCGATACGTCTTGTTTTCGGCGACGGCGTGATAGATTTCCGCTGCGGCACCGCGCTCGGCACGGCCCGTGACATCTGCGCCTGCGAGGGAAACGGCGGCGACACCGAGATAGGCTTCAACGACCGCTATCTCCGCGACGCACTGCGCGCGGCTCCGGCGGACGAGCTCAACGTCTGCATAAACACCGGCTCGTCCCCCTGCGTCATAGCCCCCGCCGACGGCAGCGACACCTTTGTCTACATGGTGCTCCCGGTCAGGTTGGCAAAGTAAAACTATGGAAATAATAGAAATAAACACCGAGTTCATAAAGCTCGACGCGTTTTTAAAGTTCTCCGGCGCGTGCGAGACCGGCGGAGAGGCCAAGCTGTGCATTGAGGACGGCCTCGTGAAGGTCAACGGCGAGGTCTGCACCATGCGCGGCAAGAAGCTGCGCGCTCTCGACAAAGTCGAGCTCGACGGAGAAGAGTACGAGGTGGCGCGGGCATGATAGTCCGGCGCATCGCCTTAAACGGCTGGCGCAACTACGACTGGGAGACGATTGAGTTTTCGCCGGGCACGAATGTGATATGCGGCGAGAACGCACAAGGCAAGACGAACCTGCTTGAAGCCGTCTATATGCTCGCAATGGGCAAGAGCTTCCGCAGCCGGTTCGACCGCGAGCTCGTCGGCTTTGGCTTTTCGAGTGCCGAGATCCTCGCGGACGTCGAGTCGCACGGCAGGGAGCAGACGATAAAAATCACGCTCACACCCGGGCGGCGTAAGCAGATAACGGTCAACTCCGTAAAAAAGACGGCGGGAGAGCTGGCGGGCACGATAACATTTGTGCTCTTCTGCCCTGAGGACCTCGCAATTGTCCGCGACGGCGCCGGCGTGCGCCGCCGGCTTTTGGACAGCGCGATAAGCCAGCTGCGCCCGGGCTACGCCGCGGCTCTGACGGAGTACAACCGTATCTACGAGCAAAAGAGCGCGATACTGCGCGACTACCGTGAAAAGACCTCGCTGCTCTATACGCTCGACGACTTCTCCGAGCGCATGTGCCGCCTGTCGGCCCGTATCAGACGCTACCGCGCGGCCTTCGCCGCGAGGCTCGACGAAGCGGCGCGGCCCATACACCGAGAATTCTCCGGCGGCGCGGACGAGGTGAAGCTGTCGTACAAGACCGTGTCGACCGTTGAAAACCCCTTTGCCAGCGAGCGGGAGATCTACTACGCCGTCTGCGACCACCAGGAGAGCCACCGCAAGGCCGAGCTCGAGAGCGGCCAGTGCCTGACCGGCGCGCACAAGGACGACCTGGAGATAGAGATAAACGGCAAAAGCGCACGCACCTTCGCCTCCCAGGGGCAAAAACGCACCGCGGCGCTCTCCATAAAGCTCGGCGAGCGCGAAATCCACCTCCAGGAGACGGGCGAGTACCCCGTGCTGCTGCTCGACGACGTGCTCAGCGAGCTCGACGCGAGGCGGCAGGAGTTTGTGCTCAACCGTATAGGCGGCGGCCAGACGCTTATCACCTGCTGCGAGGACGACGGCATAGCAAAGCGCACCGGCGCGAAGGTGATAAAGATAAGCGGCGGAAAGGCGGCGACGTGATGTATGTGAGCATAGGCGGCGGCTTTGTCGTGAGGAACGAGGACATAATCGCCGTGTTCGACATGGACAACGCCACATATTCAAAGATAACCCGCGACGCGCTCTCCCTCGCCGAAAAGCGCGGAGAGGTCATAAACGCCGCCGAGGACCTTCCCCGCTCGTTCATCGTGACCGGCGAGGGCGGCAAAAGCAGGACCTACCTCTCCCAGCTCTCAAGCGCGGCGATAGCGCGCCGCATTGGACGTTGAAATCAGTAAAGGAAGCGAACGAATGTCTGATATAAACGAGAAGATAACCCAGGAGTACGACGCAAGTAAAATACAGGTACTCGAGGGCCTCGAGGCCGTGCGCATGCGCCCCGGCATGTACATCGGCTCGACCAGCGCCTCCGGCCTGCACCACCTTGTGTACGAGATTGTCGACAACGCCATAGACGAGGCCCTCGCAGGCTACTGCACGCACATCGAAGTGACGATAGAGCCCGGCGACGTGATATGCGTGTCGGATAACGGCCGCGGTATACCCGTCGACATACAGGAACAGACCGGTAAGCCCGCGCTCGAGGTAGTCTACACCGTCCTCCACGCCGGCGGTAAGTTCGGCGGAGGCGGCTACAAGGTCTCCGGCGGCCTGCACGGCGTCGGCGCGAGCGTCGTGAACGCGCTCTCCGACTGGCTCGAGGTCAGCGTACACAAGAACGGGAAGATCTATCAGATGAAGTTCTCCCGCGGCGATATAACGCAGAGCATGACCATAATCGGCGACACCGACCACACCGGCACCGTCGTGCGCTTCCACCCCGACCCGGAGATGTTCGAGGTCACGGAGTTTGACTACGACACGCTGCACACGCGCATGCGCGAGCAGGCGTTTCTGAATGCCGGGCTACGTATCACAACGGAGGACCAGCGCCCCGGCAGGGAGCAGAAGGACACAATGCACTACGCCGGCGGCATCCGCGAGTTCGTCACGTATATCAACAAGAACAAGAACGCCCTTCACGAGCACGTCATATACATGTCCGGCGAGCGCGAGGACTCGGAGTGCGAAGTCGCCATGCAGTATAACGACGGCTACAACGAAATTCTGGTCTCCTTTGCAAACAACATACACACGCCTGAAGGCGGCATGCACGAGACCGGGTTCAAAGCCGCGCTCACCCGCGTGCTAAATGCCTACGCGAGAAAGACGAACCTCCTGAAAGAGGGCGAGAACCTCTCAGGCGAGGACTGCCGCGAGGGCCTGACCGCCATCATCTCGGTCAAGCTCACAAACCCGCAGTTCGAAGGTCAGACGAAGGCCAAGCTGGGCAACAGCGATATGCGCACGCTGGTCGACAGCGTGGTGAGCGACAAGCTAGAGCAGTTCCTCGAGGAGAACCCCGCTGTGGGCCGCACGATAGTCGACAAGGCCCTGACCGCCTCAAAGGCCCGCGAAGCCGCGCGCAAAGCCCGTGAGAACATCCGCCGCAAGAACGCGCTGGAGGGCGCGACGCTGCCGGGTAAGCTCAGCGACTGCAACGAACGAGATCCGGCCCTGACCGAGATCTACATCGTCGAGGGCGACAGCGCAGGAGGCAGCGCGAAGGGCGGACGCGACGCCCGCTTCCAGGCCATCCTCCCGCTCTGGGGCAAGATGCTCAACGTCGAAAAGGTGCGCGAGGACAAGGTCTACAACAACGACAAGCTCAACCCGGTCATCACGGCGCTCGGCGCGGGACTCGGCGACGACTTCGACATATCGAAGCTCAGATACCACAAGGTCATAATCATGGCCGATGCCGACGTCGACGGCAGCCACATACGCACGCTGCTGCTGACCTTCTTCTTCCGCTATATGCGCCCGCTTATCGAGCACGGCTACGTCTACGCCGCCGTCCCGCCGCTATACAAGCTCACGCGCGGCAAAACCAGCCGCGTGGCCTACTCAGATCCCGAGCGCGACCAGATAAGCGCCGAAATGCGCGCCGGAAACCCCAACGCGAAGATAGATATTTCCCGCTTCAAGGGCCTCGGCGAAATGGACCCGCACGAGCTCTGGGACACCACCATGAACCCCGAAACCCGCACCCTAAAGCGCATAGAACTCGACGACGCCGTAAAAGCCGACGAGATATTCACCATCCTCATGGGCGAAAAGGTCGAGCCGAGAAAAGAGTTCATAGAGGAGAACGCCAAATACGTCGTAAATCTCGACGTGTGAGGGGTATGGATAGGAAGAGCACGCGCAGCGATGGCGTAGATTATGAAAATGGCACGTTTTT
>CAYXVA010000013.1:0-12093 GCA_964467975.1 uncultured Oscillospiraceae bacterium
TTCCCAGAGTCGGAATGGGAACAACGGGAAAATGCGCGGCTTCCCATTAAGCGGCCGCTGTACCATCCAGCGAGATTGCAAACTATGAGGTCGCGAGAAATCACGTCAAGAGCATAACCGCCGTGGAGCCGCTGAAGGGCGGCGCGCCGGCCAATCCCCCCGCCGAGATGCAGAACGAGGCAACCCCCGGCGCCTCCTTCGCCTCCTGTGGCATTCGCTACTGCGCCTCGCAACAAGCAGCTGCTTTGGGGTCAGCTGAGCGAAGGCGCGGACGACTACGCCGCGCTCGCCGCGAAGGGGCACGTGGCCTCCGACTGCATCACATGCGGGCAGTGCGAGAGCGCATGTCCACAGCAGCTCCACGTCATAGACTACCTCGCGAGCTGCGCCGTGGCCTTCGGCAAATGAGCTCGGCCGCAGGCCAGCCGTATTTCTTCTCATATAAGCTCAAAAAGTACCCGGGGAACCGGGCGCTTTTCATATTCATCGCCGCATCATACGCGCGGCGGCGAAGTCCACAGCAGCTTTTCCGAGGCGTAAGCAACGCCGTCGGAGTCGTCGGTGAAATATTTGTAGTGCACAGCGCCGAGCTTTGCATACAGGCGACGTGCGTTTTCGTTGCCGCGCACGACGCAGATGCTGAGTCTGTCGCATTCGAGCTCGCGCGTCCTCTCCCACACCCGGGAGATAAGTCGCGTGCCCACTCCCCTGCCGCGTGCCACAGTCACTACGTGCAGCGAATGCAGATAGAGGCAGCCGTTCAGCTCCGTATCCGGCTCACAGGCGGCAAAGCCGAGGAAGGTGCCGTCCTCAAAGGCGGCGTAAATGCGATTTTCCGGCGCTTTAGCGTACCCGCCCCAGGTTTTCATCGCGCCCTGGAGCGTGAGCGAATCGAGAAAACTGTCCGGTAGCAGACCGCGGTAAGTGCTCTGCCAGTTGGCGAGCCAGAGCGTCGAGACGCTCTCGATATCCGGCGCGAGGGCCTCGCGCAGCTCCATAGCGCTCATACGGCGTGGCTGAGCTCGCTCGGCTCGGTCTGCTTGACAGTGCGCAGCGATGCGGGCTCGGTGTTGCTCTGCTCAAGCCGCTCGCGCGCCACGGCGAGCATCAGCTTTATCCGGTTCTCCTGATTGACGCGCGTCGCGCCCGGGTCGTAGTCTATCGGTGTGATGTTCGCCGTCGGGTAGAGCTCACGTATCCGGTTTATGACGCCCTTGCCGCAGATGTGGTTCGGCAGGCAGCCGAACGGCTGCGCGCAGACGATATTTTCATAGCCGGTCTTGACGAGCTCGACCATCTCGGCCGTGAGCAGCCAACCCTCGCCCATCTTGTCGCCGGTGGATATCACGCCGTCGGCCTGTTTTACGAGCTCGAGGAAGGGCATCGGCGCGTGATAGCCGTTACTTTTGAGCGAGTCTATCATGACACGCTCGGTCTTTGCAATGATGTTCAGCAGCACGCCGGAGACGTTTCGCATAACCGCGTTGCCGCCGTAGAGCCTTGCAGTCTCGGAGAAGTTGTAGACGCAGTACTGTACGAAGCCCATGAGGCCCGGGACGTTTACCTCGCAGTCCTGACTTGCGAGGAATTTTTCGAGGTCGTTGTTGCCGAGCGGCGAATACTTGACGTAGATTTCGCCCACGACGCCGACCTTGACCTTCGGCACACGCTTGACGGGGATGGACGCGAAGTCCGCCGCCATTTTCGGCATGTTCGCGCGCACTTCACGGCTGTGCCAGCCCTTGTCCCGCAAAAACAGCTCTCGCAGCCGGGCAATCCACTTCTCCTGGATTGCCTCGGCCTCGCCCTTTGTGAGCTCATACGGCTCGGTCTGGGCCCTGAGCGTAACCAGCAGGTCGCCGTAATAGATGACGGCGAGCAGCTGGCGTATAGTGGTGAGCGTCATGGGGAAGCCGCTGTCCTTCTCGAGGCCCGAGAAGTTGAGGCTCACGACCGGTATCTGCCCGTAACCGGCCTTTTGGAGCGCCTTGCGCAGGAGGTGTATGTAGTTCGACGCACGGCAGCCGCCGCCGGTCTGCGTGATGATAAGCGCCGTGTGGTCGAGGTCGTATTTGCCGGAGTTCAGCGCGTCGAGAAACTGCCCTATGACCAGCAGCGCGGGATAGCACGTATCGTTGTGCACGTATTTTAGCCCAAGCTCGGCCACCTGGCTGCCGCAGTTTTCCAGCAGCTCGCACTGACAGCCCTGCTGCTCCATGACGGCGGCCATGAGCCGAAACTGCACCGGCGCCATGTTGGGTATGAGTATCTTGTGCGTCTTTTTCATATCCGGCGTGAACCGGGGATAGCTGGGTGTCTCGCTCACTTGGCTTCCTCCTGTCTCTCATCGAGCGCCGCAAACAGGCTCCTGAGCCTTATGCGCACAGCGCCGAGGTTGGTTATCTCATCTATCTTGAGCTGCGTATAGAGCTTGCCGCCGCGGTGGAGTATCTCGCGCGTCTCGTCGGTGGTGATAGCGTCCACGCCGCAGCCGAAGCTCACGAGCTGTACGAGGTCCATGTCCGGCTGCGAGCAGCAGTACTTTGCCGCCGCGTAGAGCCGCGAGTGATACGTCCACTGGTTGAGCACGCCCGTCGGGAACTTCTCGACGTACTGGCTCACAGAGTCCTCGGTCACGACCGCCGCGCCGGAGCGCGTGATAAGCGTGTCTATGCCGTGGTTGACCTCGGGGTCGATGTGGTACGGCCTGCCGGCGAGGACAATGATACGTTTGCCCTGCCGCTTGGCCTCGTCGATAATCTCGCGGCCGCGGGCACGTATCTGGTCCATGTGGTGCTGGTACTCGGCGTAGGCGGCGTCGGACGCGCTCTGCACTTCGGACTTCGAAATATCCGGGAAATGTGCGGAAATGGCCTTGTGCGCCTTGTTTACAAAATCTTTCGGGCGGTGCAGGCCGATGTAGTCGTAGATGAACTTCACGTTTTCGAGCTCGGCGCAGTTGCCCGCGAGGACCTCGGGGTAATAGGCTACGACGGGGCAGTTGTAGTGGTTGTCGCCGAGGTGCTCGTCGAGGTTGTAGGTCATGCAGGGGTAAAAGACGGCGTCCACGCCCATGTTTACGAGCGCCCTTATGTGCCCGTGCGCGAGCTTGGCCGGGAAGCAGACTGTGTCGCTGGGAATCGTGGCCTGTCCGGAGAGGTACAGGCTGCGGCTGGACTTGGGGCTGTGGTAGACGGTGAAGCCAAGCTTAGTAAAGAATGTGTGCCAGAACGGGAAGAGCTCCCACATGTTCAGGCACAGCGGGATGCCTATTTTGCCGCGCTCACCCTTGACGGGCTTGTAGGAGCGTATCAGCTTGCGCTTGTACTCATATAGGTTCAGCTCACCGGTGTCGGCCTTGCCGGTGACTGGGCGGTCGCAGCGGTTGCCGCTTATGTAGGTCTCGCCGTCGGAGAAGGTGTTTATCGTGAGCTGGCAGTTGTTGCCGCACTTGCCGCAGTTTTCGCTGCGCGTGCGCTGGGTGAAGTTCTCGAGATCGCCGAACGTGAGCAGCGTGCTCTCGCCCGCGCTCTTGTGCGCCTTGCCGTAGAGCGCCGCGCCGAACGCGCCCATGAGCCCCGCAATGTCGGGCCGTATGACCTCCACGCCCATCTCGTTTTCAAACGCGCGCAGCACGGCCTCGTTGTAGAACGTGCCGCCCTGGACGACGATCTTGCGGCCCAGCTCCTCGGGGCTGGACGCGCGTATGACCTTGTAGAGCGCGTTTTTGACGACGGATATGGAGAGGCCCGCGGAGATGTTCTCAAGCGTCGCACCGTCCTTCTGCGCCTGCTTGCCCGAGGAGTTCATAAACACCGTGCAGCGCGAGCCGAGGTCGACGGGACGGTCGGCGAACAGCCCGAGCTTTGCGAACTCCTCCACGCTGTAGCCGAGCGCCTGTGCGAAGGTCTGCAAAAAGCTGCCGCATCCGGAAGAGCATGCTTCGTTGAGGAAGATGTCGCTTATCGCGCCGTCGGCTATCTTAAAGCACTTCATGTCCTGCCCGCCGATGTCGATTATGAAGTCGACGTCAGGCAGGAAATGCCGCGCCGCCGTGAAGTGCGCGACGGTCTCGACCAAGCCGAAGTCGCAGTGGAACGCATGCTTGGCGAGCTCTTCGCCGTACCCGGTCGTGGTGACCGAGCCGATCGTCACATTCGGGTGCGCGGAGAGTATTTTTATGAGCGTGTCGCGTATGAGCGGCACGGGGTTGCCGAGGTTGGGGCGGTAGTCGGTGAAGAGTATGCTCCCGCTCTCGTCTATGGCCACGAGCTTGACGGTCGTGGAGCCCGAGTCGATGCCGATATGTACGCGGCCGGAGTAGTCGGCCGGGAACTCGGCGCGGGGCACCTTAGCCTTTTCGTGACGGGCCTTGAAGGCGTCGTACTCGGCCTGAGACTTGAAAAGCGGCGGCTGCGAGCGGTATGTCGCCGTCAGGCCGCGCTGCTGCATGCGCCCGGCCACTTCCTCGAGGTCGAACTCCTTGTCGGAATAGAACGCCGCGCCCATTGCGACGTAGTAAAGGCTGTTTTCCGGGCAGAGGCCCTTGACGCAGAGCGTGGCGTCGAAGCTCTCGCGCAGCACATTTGAAAACGTAAGCGGTCCGCCGAGATAGAGCACGTTGCCCTTAATTGGCCGGCCCTGCGCGAGCCCGGCAATCGTCTGGTTGACGACAGCCTGGTAAATGCTTGCAGCAATATCTTCGGTGCGCGCGCCCTGGTTTATGAGCGGCTGGATATCGCTTTTGGCGAAAACGCCGCAGCGCGAGGCGATGGTGTAAGTCTTTTCCGCGTGCTTTGCCGCCTCGTTGAGCTCCTCGGCGGAGAGCTTGAGCAGCGTCGCCATCTGGTCGATGAACGCGCCGGTGCCACCCGCGCATGAGCCGTTCATGCGTACCTCCATCGCTCCGGTGAGGAACAGTATCTTGGCATCCTCGCCGCCGAGCTCGATTATGCAGTCGGTGCCCGGCGCGAGCCGGTTCGCGGCCACGCGCGTCGCGAAAACCTCCTGTACAAACGGTACATCCACGCTGTCCGCCATGCCCATTCCGGCGCTGCCGGATATGGCAAGCTGCGCGACACCTCCGGGGACATATGTCGCGCAAACTTTGCGAAGCAGCTCCTCGCTTTTCTCCAGTATATGACTGTAATGCCGCTGATAGTCGCTGAATATCAGCCTGTCGCGGTCATCCAGCACAACGCATTTTATCGTAGTCGACCCTATGTCCAGCCCGACGCGCAAACAGATTCCTCCTCAAGCTGGTGTGTACTTGCCCAGCTAGAAGCACATTATATAGCGATAGTTGTCGGATTTTGTGAATAATCTATGAAGTTTATCGCAAATGGGACAAATTTCTGCAATTCGATGGAAATTTATTGACAAACGAGCATTCAAACGAAAAAACGGCCCGGAGGCCATAATCTCCGGGCCGTGTGTGGTGTCGTCAGTTTACTCCAGCGAGGCGAGCCTGCGGCGCACCTCGGTTATGGTCATGTCGTTGTCCCGGGCAATTCGTGCAATGTCGTCGTACTCCGGCTTTACCTTCTCTATGCCGAAGCCGGAGCCGCGCTTCATGCGGACGGGGCCGAACTCGGTCTCGACGGTCTCGACGCTGCGCGCGAGTTTGACGCGCTCAGGCGCATAGATGCGCACGCCGAGAGTCGGCGTGTGCCTGAGCATGAGCTCGGCGAACTCCTCGCGCCGGGCATAGTCGCACAGGCAGCACAACAGCGTGCCGGGGCGGCCCTTCTTCATACCCACGCTCGCGGTGAACACATCGAGCGCGCCCGCGTTCAAAAGCGCCTCCTGGGCAAAGCCGAGGTCCTCGGCGGTGACGTCGTCGAGCGTGCAGAAAATCTCAGCCACGGCAGAGCTCTCCGCCTCGGTCTCGCCGAGTATGGCCCGCACGCAGTTGGCGGCGGGGAAGTCGCGCGTGCCCATGCCGTAGCCTATGCGTTGCATGCGCATGGCCGGCATCTCGCCGAAGCTATCGGCCACAGCGCGCACCAGCGCCGCGCCGGTGGGCGTGGTCATCTCACCGGCTATGTCGCCCGCGAAAACGGGTATGCCCTCAAGCAGCAGCGCCGTGGCCGGGGCCGGGACGGACAAAATGCCGTGCGCGCACTTCACCTGGCCGTAGCCGGTGCGCAGCGGCGAGACGACTATGCGCTCCGGCGCGAGCATGTCGAGCAGCAGGCTCACGCCCACCACGTCCGCCACGGCGTCCATCGCGCCGACCTCGTGGAAGTGCACCTCGCCGACCTCGCGGCCGTGCACCGCGCTCTCGGCTTTGGCTATCTCCGTGTAGACGCGCGCGGCGCGCTCCTTGACGCCCTGCGGCACGTCGAGGCCGTTTATTATCGCCGTAATCTCCCCGAGCGAGGCGTGGTGGTACCCGCCGTGATCGTGAGCGTGGTCGTGGTCATGCTCGCCGTGATGATGGTGGTGATGGCCGGGGGCGTCGGGCGCCTCGGCGGGGGCGTCGTGGCAGTGGCCGTGAGGGCCGCGCATGGGCTCTTCGCCGTGGCGGTCGTGGTGGTGGAAGTCTTCCTCGTCCTCGCCGTGGACGGTGACGGTCACGTGCGTTCCCATAACGCCGCACTTGGCGCTGCGAAGCATCTCGGCGTGCACGCCCGGGATGCCGAGGCCGTTGAGCCAGGCTATAAACGCCGCCCGCTCGCCCTCGGGAAGCAATTCGAGCAGGGCGGCCATGAGCATGTCGCCCGCGACGCCCATGTGGCAGTCTAAGTACAATACCTTCATAAGTTACCTCACAGATGGTTTATCATGCTGGCCAGATAGCCCGCGCCGAAGCCGTTGTCGATGTTGACGACGGAGAGGCCGCTCGCGCAGGAGTTGAGCATGCTCAAAAGCGCCGCGACGCCGCCGAAGGCCGCGCCGTAGCCGACGCTGGTTGGCACGGCAATAACCGGGCAGTCGGCGAGGCCGCCTATCACGCTCGGGAGCGCGCCCTCCATACCCGCGACGGCGACGATGCACCGCGCGGTCATAATGTCCTCGGCGTGGTCGAGCAGGCGGTGTATGCCGCTCACGCCCACGTCGTAGAGCCGCTTTACGTTGTTGCCCAGCGCCTGGGCAGTCAGCGCGGCCTCCTCGGCGACGGGTATGTCCGTCGTGCCGCCGGTGGCGACGACGATAGTGCCCTTGCCGTCCGGCTCGGGCAGCCGGCCTATAATCCCCACTTTGGAGCGGGGCTCGTAGTTCAAATCGTATTTTTGCCCCACAAATTCCGCTGCCTCAGGAGCCATACGTGTGATAAGCACGACGTTTTCTCCGCCGCGAATGAGAGAACCGGCGATTGCGTCTATCTGCTCGGGCGTCTTGCCCGCGCCGTATATCACCTCGGCGATGCCCTGCCTGAGCTCGCGGTGCAAATCCACCTTGGCAAAGCCCATGTCCTCAAACGGCTCGAGCTTGAGCTTCGTGAGCGCGTCGTCGGCTGAGAGCGAGCCGCTCTCCACCTGGCGCAATATGTCCAGCACAGCCTGCTTTTTCATCTGTTTACCTCACTTTCAAATCCAGAACCACGCGCTCAAAGTCCCCCTCGAGTGCGCTGAGTATCTCGCCTCTCATTTCCAGCACGCGCCCAAGCTGTTCTTCAGGCAGCTCCAGCCGCGCCGCGCCGGGCATGAGGCGCACGCGCAGGTCGGAAAAGCCCATGGCTCGCAGCGCGTCCTCCGCCCTTTCCACGCGCTTGAGGTCGGCCTCAGTTATACGCATACCGGTCGGCACGCGCGTCGCAAGGCAAGCGTAGGCGGGCTTTTCGGCCGTGAAGAGGCCGAGCTCCTTCGAGCGGCGGCGCACCTCGGCCTTAGTTATCCCGCACATTCTCAGCGGGCTGAGCACGACGAGCTCGCGCACGGCGCGCATGCCCGGCCTGTCGGAGGCATCGTCCGAGGCGTTGTTGCCGTCGATAAGCGTGTCAAAGCCGTCGGCGGCGGCACGGTCGCGTATGAGCGTGAAAATCGCGCGTTTGCAGAAATAACAGCGGTCCCGGGGATTGTCAGCAACCCCCGGCACCGCGAGAATATTGTAGTCCAGTACGGTCAGCTCCACGCCCAGCTCGGCGCAGAGCCTGCGCGCGTCGTCGAGCTCAAAGCCCGGCTGGAACGCCGTGCGCACATAGTAGGGCCGTACCTCGGCGCCGCATTTGCGCCCGGCCGCGAGCAAATAAGCGCTGTCGGTACCCCCGGAAAAGCCGAGGGCGCAGCGCTTGTGTTCGCTGAAGAATTCAAAAAGCTCCATAAGCTGTGTCCTTGCGTCGATTAGTAATAAGCGCCTGCCGCGCCGCAACAGCATGCGCCCGCTGCGCCTGTGCTCATATCCAGCAGAACCTGAAGCCGCCGTAGCCCAGGCACATTTCCAGCACGCACAAGCCGAGACACAGCTTATTTATGCCGCCGCTCTGCGGGAAGCCGCTGGTGCGGTTGGTGTAGACGGTGCCGCCGTGCTGCAGCTCTTCGAGGAACTCGCGATATTCGCTGTTGCCGGGCTCCATCTGTACGGCCTTCTGCGCGTACTCCATGGCAGTTATCCTGTTGCCGAGGCCGGAATTTGCAATGCCGGCCAGGTAGTACCAGCGCGCAGTGCGCTCGCCCTGAGCCACCTGCGAGAGGGCGGTCAACGCCTCCTGGAAGTGACCGGCGCGGATATAGTTCTCGGCGGCGCGTATCTCAGTGGCCTCGCCGGAGTTGTCGTAGCCTCCGCCCCAGCCGCTCTGCTGCCAGGCCCCGCCCCAGGCGCCCCAGGGGTCGTACTGCTGCTGAGAGCCATAGCTGCCGCCGTAGCCGCTGCCGTAACTTGTGCGGTTGGCCTCGCCGGACTTTATGGCGTCGTACGCGGCGTTAATTTCGTTCATTTTCTCCGCCGCTTCGGGGTTGTTCGGGTTGCGGTCGGGGTGGTATTTCTTTGCTAGTTTGCGGTAAGCAGCTTTTATTTCATCGTCCGAGGCGTCCCTGGAAACGCCCAGGACCTCATAGGGGTCACGCTTCACCGGCCTTTTCTCCCTTCTTACCATGCCTGCGGGCCATCTCGGCGTTGTAGCGCGTCCAAACGCCGGAATAGAGTATGTTCCTCATAATGTCCGCATCGCGCACGATTGGCAGCAGCTCGAAAACCGCCGCGCACTCGCCTATCAGCATGGTGAGCATGCTGTGAAGCTCCTCTTCGGTCTTTCCCTTTGCGTATTCGGCAATCGGGTTATACCTGCCGTGCTGCCTGTCTCCTTCAAGATCCAGCACCGCGTCCATTATATAAATAAATTCACCCAGCTCCTCGCCGAAGCGGCGCAGACGAGGTCCCCAGAGCGTATCCTGCGGGTAATACACAAACAGCTCACCCATCAGGGCCCCGAAGCACTTGGCTCCGGCGTCCGGGTCGGTCTCACCGCGCTTTTCAACATCTGCAAGCTGTGCGAGGCACTTCTCGATGAACTCACTTTTCCCGGGAAATCTCGCGGCCGCTTCGCGATAACTTCCGGCAATCAGTCCGGCCTCGGCGCGTGAGATATACCTGTGCTCGTCGTTCCAGTCGTCCATCAGGTTCTGGTACGCGAGCAGTATGTTCATATCCGCGGCGTATTCGGTCACTTCGCTGGCGCTCCACATATGCGCGTGCACGGGGTGCGCCGCGCAGCGCTCCTCGCCGGTTTCAATCTCCGGCTCATACATGCTCTCAAGGAGCAGTATGAGGAAAGTCATATCGTACGTGAGCGTCAATCGCGCAAGCGAGCCGTGCCTGGACTTGAGCGTGCGGCACAAGCCGCAGTAGCAGCTCTTGTACCTGTTCAATTCCTCCGGAGTCAGCGAATCCGGGTTTGCAATTACATAGCCAAACATCAGGTGTGCTTTATAAACGAGTTGCCGCACTTACGGCAGACTATCTTTATCTTGCCCTTGCCGCGCGGTACGCGAAGCAGCGTCCCGCACGAGGGGCAGCGGAAAAACTTGTACTCCCGGCGCTGCCTCCATCGCTCGCCGAGGCTGCGGAAATAGACGCGTATGGAATAGGTTTTGCTCAAGAACTTGGCATTTTCGGCACGCCGTTTTGTAACGTTGCGTGAAAACATGCGGAAGTACATGTACACGATTCCGACCAGCACGAGCCAGAATAGAACGCTGCTCAGCCGCCCATGCGTAAGCACGCTAAGCAAAAGCAATATTACCGTGCCTAACATGACGGCTCTGCCAAGCTGATCTACGCCGTTTCGACCCGCCATGAATCTTGCTAGTTTCTCCCGCATACGTGGTATCACCTTTCATTGAAGAACGCAGCCGGTATTGCTGCCGGCCCGCGTTCAGTAGAACAGAATATTTTCTAGAAATAAATGATAGCACCTGGAGAGAGATTATTTATCAATAATCTGTTAATTTCCACTCTTAAAATTTACACTCGCGTTGTCATTTTTCCAATCCGGTGCCGTGTTGGCTGTTGTTTTTGGGCTTTGGCGCGCTGTCCTCGCCGTCAAGGTCGCCGACAAGCAGCTCTATCAGGTCGTTAATAGTCACGATGCCCGTAACGCCGCCATATTCGTCGCAGACCACGGCGAGCTTCTTTTTCAGCCTACGCATACGGTCGAGCAGCACGTCGGCCTTGATGCTGTCAGGCACGAAGTAGGCGGGCTTTACACACTTTTCCATAGCCGCCTTTGCGCTGCGCTCAGGCAGGGCGAAATAGTCCTTGATATCCAGCACGCCTATAATCTTGTCGGTCGTATCCTGGCACACGGGGTAGAACGAGTGACGCGAGGCAAATATCTCCTTTTCCCATTCATCCGTGCCCTCGTCGGCCCACAACACCCTCATCTGCGTGCGGTGCGTACAGAACGCCTCGGCGCTTTGGTCGTCAAACTCGAAGAGGTTCTGGATAAACTCGTTCTCGTCCGCGCCTATGGAACCCTTCTGAGAGCCTGCTATGGCCATCATCCTAATTTCCTCTTCGCTGTACTCGTCGTCCTCGCTGTTCGGGTCGACGCCCAGCAGCCTCAGCACGCCGTTGACCGACACGCTCAGCAAGCTGACTACCGGCTTGAACACCTTGGATATGCCGTAGAGCAGGCCCGCGAGCTTGAGCGAGACGCCCTCCGGATTCTTCATCGCGAGGCGCTTGGGCACCAGCTCGCCAAAAACCAGGGTGAAATATGACAATATCAGCGTCACCAGCACAACGGCAATGGAGTTGAGGAGCGAGACATTGATCTTCACGCCCAGACTGACCACGCCGTTGACTATCATACCGGCAAAGTTCGTCGCCGCGGCAGCAGAGCCGAGGTAGCCGGAGAGCGTAATCGCAATCTGTATCGTTGAAAGAAAGCGCTCCGGCTGCTCAGTGAGCTTGCCCAGCTTGACGGCAGCTTTATTGCCCTCGTTGATAAGCTGCTCAAGCCGCGCGTCTTTCACCGAGATTACCGCGATCTCTGCACACGCAAAGATGGCGTTCAGCCCGATAAGTACGACCTGCAAAACAAGCTGCCAGATTAAAGTTGTGTTCACGTGTTGTTAACCTCCTGAAATGTACGCAAACGAATGTAGCGCACGCGCTGCCAGGGTAAAGTGAACGCAAAAACGCCCGCCCCCCTGAAAACAGAGGCGCGCGCGTCAATCTCTATATTCTCTTCGGTGACAGTTAGATGAGCCGTCGTCCATAATTTGAAGCAAATCTCCTTTGCGATATATTGAAACACAAAGAAGCGCACTTGTCAAGAGGTATTGCGGCAAAGGCCGCCCTGCGGGCGGCCTTTGCCGTATTTCACTCAACCGTTACGGTGCCGTCGGCGGAGACGGTAATCGTCATTCCGTCCTTTACATAGTCCAAAAACTCGTCGCCGAGCTCGTCGACGACCGGCATCTTCGCGTCGGTCCAGACGTCGGCGAGTATCGCGCCGGAGGCCGCCAGCGAGTCTATCGTCATGGAAAACAGCATACACGCCGGCTGGTTGTCCGTAGCACATGCGGTGTAGAGCACCATGCCGCCGGTGGTCGAGCCTATCGTCTGCGGCAGGCAGAGCGCCGTGCCCTTCATCGGCTTTTTGTAGAGGTCCGGGTTGTTCTGGTCGCCGCACTTGACCTTCTTGTC
>CAYXVA010000014.1:0-12010 GCA_964467975.1 uncultured Oscillospiraceae bacterium
CCCGCGCCGAAGATAAGCAGCTCGGCATGGACTTGCAGCTGCCCGAGGACCACATGACGGTCACGGCGGACCCGGACTCGATAACGCAGGTTATCTACAATCTGCTCGACAACGCGATAAAGTTTGCCGACCCGGGCACGACCATCACCGTCGCGCTCTGGAAGCAAAGCGGCAAGGCCTACGTCTCCATCAAGGACCAGGGCGACACAATCCCGCCCGACGACCTGCAGCTTATCTTCGACCGCTTCCACAAGTCCGACCGCTCGCGCAGCAAGGACCGCGACGGCGTCGGGCTGGGCCTCTACCTCGTCAAGAGCATACTCGACGCGCACAACGAGGACATCGCCGTCAACAGCTCCGACGGCGTGACCGAGTTTGTCTTTACTCTCACGCTCTCGCGCGACAAGCCCAGGAGCGAGAAATCCAAGGCCGACAAGGCCGTCAAAGGGGATAAAGCCAAGGGCTCTTCCAGGAAGCGCTCCGCCTCCGAAAACAGCCCCGGCGGAGACGACAATTCGGTATAGCGGCCATACGTTTACAAAATGTTTGGATTTTATTCATTGCCAAAACAAATTTTGCATTTATTATTATCTTGACCTCAGGGGGTACACTTCATGAACGAAGATAAGCAACGCCGTCTCTCAGAGTGGTACGGCACTCGGTCTGACGCCAACCCCGTGGGACAAGGGAGCAAGCCGGACGGGGCGTCTCCCCTTTCTACACAAATACCTCCCCGACACTCCTCCGGCTTCTCTCCCACCTATCACGACCCATATTGGTCTGAGGAAAACCAGTACAAACCCAAAGACGAGCGCCCGAGAAAGCACATGGGCGCAAGAATCGCCGGAATCTGCCTGCTCGTCGTGCTTATCATTGCCGCCACCGCCCTGCTGTTTTCAGACAGCGACGCCGGCGTACCGTTCATACGCGCGACCCACTCGCCCGATGAACACCCCGACATGCAGGAGTTCTTTGAGAACTACTACGACAACGCGTCCACCAGCGCATGGGACAGCTCCATGCCGCGGGCCGAAACCGGCACCGGAGTCACGCTGACGCTCACGCCGCGTCCCGAAGACGTAGAGCTGAACCTCAGTGAAGTCTATGAGCGCTGTATCGACTCAGTAGTGGCCATCACCGCCGTGGTTGACAGCAGCCACTACATCAGCGGCACCGGCATAATCATGACATCGGACGGCTATATCCTCACCAACGCCCACGTCCTCGACGGCGCGGTGAGCGCCACCGTGACGCTCTGGGATGACAGGGACTTTGAGGCCGAGCTGGTCGGCGCCGACTCCGCGAGCGACCTCGCGGTCATCAAGATAGACGCCTCCGGCCTGTCCGCGGCCGAATTTTGCGGCAGCGAAATACGCGTCGGCGAGCCCGTTGCCGCTATCGGCAACCCCCTCGGGCGCGAGCTGCGCGGCACGATGACCGACGGCATCATCTCCGCCATCAGCCGCGACATAACCTACACCGACCACCCAATGACCCTTATTCAGACCAACGCCGCGATAAACGAGGGCAACTCGGGCGGGCCGCTGCTGAACATGCAGGGCCAGGTCGTGGGAATGACCAGCATGAAGCTCGTCTCCCCGTACTCCAACTCCAGCATCGAGGGCATAGGCTTTGCCATCCCGGCAGAAACCATGAAGTCCGTTGCCGACCAGCTTATCGCCAACGGCAGGGTGCTGGGCCGTCCCGCGCTTGGCATCACAGTGGGCGCAATCCCCGCCGAAGCTATGGACTACTTCGACATACCCAGCGGCCTCTACGTGACCGCCGTTGAGGCGGGCAGCGACGCCGCCGCCAAGGGCATCGTTGCCGGTGACATCATCATCGCCGCAAACGGCCAATCCGTTCCCAACACAGCCGCCCTCTCCGATGTCATAGACCGGCTGGATGTGGGCGACGAAGTGACTCTCACCATATTCCGCTCCGGCAAGACGGAGGAGATTCCCGTAGCTCTTATGGAGTTTGCGGACCTATATTGACAACTCTCTTTTTCCAGATAACACTCCTTTTTCCATACCTTTTCCCCTCTCTTTTCAGCATGAAGGGCCAGTCAATGACTGGCCCTTCATGTTGTCTTATGCCTATTCCCGCTCGTCCTCCGGCTCTGAACGGCGCACCAGGACTTTGTCCACGCGCTGTTTGTCCATGTCGAGCACCGTGACGGTGAGGTTTTTGTACTTAAAACTGTCGCCCGGCTTTGGGAAGCGCTCGAACATCTCGAGCGTCCAGCCGCCGACGGTGTCGCTCTCGCATTCGAAGCCGTCCTCGTCCAGGCCGACCAGCTCCAGGAAGTCGGATATGGTCATGTCGCCGTCGAGCTCGTACTCGCCCTCGGCCTTCTCCACGACCTCGGTCTCGACCTCGTCGGTCTCGTCCCAGATCTCGCCCACTATCTGCTCGAGCACGTCCTCGAGCGAAATGACGCCCAGCGTGCCGCCGTATTCGTCCGTGACGATGGCCAGGTGCTTCTTCGCGTGCCTGAGCTCGGTGAGCACCTGCGGCAGCTTTATCGTCTTGTAGACGTAGAGCGGCTCAATGAGCATACTGCGTATGTCCGGGTGCGGGTTGTCGGTGAGCGCTTTGAGGAAGTGGTTGAGATATAGGAAACCTATGACATTGTCTATGCTGTCCTCGTAGACCGGCAGGCGCGAATGGTTGCTGCTCTCTATCTCCGCGAGGATGTCCTCCCAGTCGTCGTCGATGTCTATTGCGTCGACATCCACGCGGGCGGTCATGGCCTCGCTGGCGCTTATCTCGCTGAACTCCAGCGCGCTTTTGAGCAGCTCGCTGCGCCCCTCGGTCAGAACGCTCTCGTCCTCGGCGGTCTCGATTATGCTCTGCAGCTCCTCGACGGCCGTCTCATCGGTGTCGGCAGCCTTCTCGCCGCGCAGGGGGCGCGTCAGCAGCTTCGCAAGGCCCGCAAAGAGCCAGGCGAAGGGCGTGAGGATGACAGTGAGCAGCCTTACCGGCCCGGCCAGGCTGAGCGCGAAGCGGTTTGCGTTGCGCGCGGCTATCATTCTCGGCAGCACTTCGCCGAACAGGAGTATGAGCAGGAAGGCTCCCACCGCGGCGAGCCAAATCCACCCGGCGTTCGGCGTGAGCTTCATACAGGCCGCCACGGCCACCGCCGCAGCGTAGATATTGACGAGGCTGTTGCCCAACAGGATGGCGGAAATTGTGGCGTCGAAGCGGTCGAGCAGCTTTAGCGCCGTGGCGGCGGAGCGCTTGCCGTCCTCGGCGGCGGACTCTATCCTCAGCCGGTTTGCCTCGGTGTAGGCGCTCTCAGCGGCGGAAAACAGCGCGGAGAGCGCGAGCAGCACGACAAAGCCAACGATGTAACTGCTCATCTCGCCTCGCCCCCTTCCTCTTCCTCAGCAGGCTCCGGCAGCACCCGGCAGACCAGCTTGACTATGCGGTTCTGGCGCATGACGCTGACCGTGACGCTCAGTCTGCCCCAGGTGAAGCTGTCCCGGGCCGAGGGTATGCGGTCGAACTGCTCATAGGCCCACTCGCCCATGAGCTTATATTCGTCCTCGTCGGGCAGCCCCTTCGTGTCGAGACCCAGCTTTTCGAGCGTCTCGCCCACAGGCATTTCGGCGTCGGCCTCATACCGGCCTCCGCCCAGCGGCACAAAGCTCTCCTCGACAACGTCGTCCTCGTCCCATATCTCGCCGACGAGCTCCTCGAGTATGTCCTCGACGGTCACTATGCCCAACGTGCCGCCATAGCCGTCCGTGACGACGGCCATATTGAGCTTTCTCGCGCTCATGAGCGAGAGGAGCTTGTCAATCTTCATGTCGCGCTCGACAAAATACGCCTCGTCGAGCATGGCGCGCAAGTCCACGTCTCCGTTGTGCTCGAGGTACTCGCGGATGTACTTGCGTATCTGCAGCACGCCGATTATATTGTCAATGCTGTCCTCATACACGGGCAGGCGCGAATGCCGCTCGCGTTTTATAAATTCGAGCACGCGCGCGGCGTCCCACTCCACGTCTATGGCCGCAACGTCCACGCGCGCGGTCAGTATGTTCTCGGACGTGAGGTCGGCGAATTGCAGCGCGCTGCTCACGAGCTCGCCGCGCTCGGTGTCGAGCGAACCCTGGTCGGTCATGTCCTCGATGATGTCGTAGAGCTCATCCTCGGTGACGGACACTTCCGCATCGCCCTTAGTCAGGCCCGCGACGGCGCGGCCTATCGCGCCCAGGACAAGGTGCAGCGGCTTGAAAAGCCCCGAGAAAAAGCGCAGCGAACCCGCCGCGGCGAGGCAAATCCCCTCGGCGTACTTGGCCGCTATGTTCTTGGGCAGGGCCTCGCCGAAGAAGAACACGGCAAAGGCGGCGCACACCGCGCCTATCGCCGCAACCCAGAGCGGCCAGAAGCGGGCAATCAGCACGGTTATCAAAACCGCGAAGGCGACGTGCGCGAGGTTGGTGCCTATGAGTATGGCCGCGCGCGAGTTGTCCCAGTCGTCCAGCACGCGCAGAGCGCGCTTTGTGCGCCTCTCCGAATCCTCGCGGGCCTTGATGCGCGCGCGGGACACGTTCGCAAACGCCGCTTCCACCAGCGTAAAATACGCCGAGAGCAACAGCACGGCCACAGCCGCGGCCAAACATGATATACTGCCTGCGTCCATTGCGGACAATCACTCCCTGTGATAATATGTTCTATGCGTATGTAAAGCAAGGACTTATTATAATCGTTAAAGCAAATTATAACATTCGCTTCCGGTATTGTCAATTGTGCCCGGCGGCCTTGAGCGCGCATGGAATTTGTGCTATGCTGTCGGCTGTGGGGTTTTATTCCGGCCCTTTACTGTCAAGGAGGCTTTTGATGTACGAGAGGTTTATGCTGTCCAACGGCGTCACGGCCGCGCTCGAGAACATAGACGGCGTGCGCAGCGCATCGCTGGGCATCTGGGTGCGCACCGGCTCCAGGAACGAGCTGCCCGTCGAGCACGGCGCGGCGCATTTTATCGAGCACATGCTCTTCAAGGGCACGCACAAACGCTCGAGCACACAGCTCGCCGAGGACATGGACGCCCTCGGCGCTGAGGTGAACGCCTACACCTCGCGCGACTGCACGAGCTACTATGTCCGCTCGCTCGACACTCGTCTCGCCCAAGCCGCGGAAATCCTCGGCGATATGTTCTTCTCTTCGCGCTTCGACAGCCGCGACATGGACACCGAGCGCGGCGTCATAGCCGACGAGATACGCATGTACGACGACATGCCCGACGACGTGGCAAACGAGCTGCTCGTGCGCACGTGCTTCCCCGGCGCGCTCGGCGCGAGCGTGCTCGGCACGCACGAGAGCGTTCGCTCCCTCAGCCTCGAAACCCTCCTCGCCTTCCGCGAGCGGCAATACGTGCCGGAAAACCTTGTCGTGGCCGCCGCAGGGCACATCCCACCCGGCAGCCTGGACGCGCTGCTAGGTCGCTTTGAGCATCTGCCCGCGCGCGATGCGCCTGCGCCGGAGCCGTCGCGCTACACGCCCGGCATCGCCGCAGTGCGCCGCAAGACCGAGCAGAACCAGCTCCTGCTGGCTTTTCCCGGCCTCACCTACGCCGACGAGCGCTTCACTGTCGGCATAATGAGCAGCATTCTCGGCGGCTCGGCCAGCTCCAGGCTCTACCGCCGCCTTCGCGACGAGCTGGGGCTCTGCTATGACCTCGAGAGCTTCGACATGACCTACGCCGACACCGGGCTTTTCGGCATCGGCGCGGCGATGAGCGCGGAAAACGAGGCAAAGGCCCTGGACGCAATCATACTCGAGCTGCGCCGCTTCCTGGACGAGGGCCCTACCGAGGCCGAGCTCTCCCGGGCCAAGGCCCAGACCGAAACCGGCGCCGTACTCGCACTCGAGAGCACGTCTGCGCGCATGCGGCAGCTCGGCCAGGGCGAGCTGTTCCTCGGCGGCGCCAAGGATATAGACGAGCTGCTCGCGCGCTACAACGCCGTGACGCGCTCCGACGTCCTGGACCTCGCGCGGCGGATATTCGATTTCTCCCGCCTCTCCGCCGCCGCGCTCGGCGACGTGCGAGGCGAAGCCGAATACGCCCGTCTGCGTGATTGAGCTCAAGCGAAAAGCGAAGCCCCTAAAAGGGACTTCGCTTTTGTTTTTCGCCTCTCAGCCCTGCGTCGTGCCGCCGCTCGTATCGGAGGCCGGCAGCACGCTCTCGGGCACGCGGACTATACAGGTGCTGTAGCCCTCGGGGACGTACTCCATTATCGGCACATAGCGCTGCGCCGTATTGCCCAGCTCCAGGTACTGGTCTATGAGACTCAAGTCCACGTTGGAGCGCCAGGCGCTGTCCGTGGCCGAGCACAGGCGGTCAAAAACCTTGCCGAAGAGCTCGAGGTTCTGCCCCGACTGCGCGGCCAGGCCGCTGCGCAGGCTGGTGGTGTCCAGGATGGCTGAGACCGGGACACCGTAGCCGTCAAGCGCGTTCGTTATCGTCACGGCGAGCGAGGATATCGCCGACTCGGGGCCCGGCGTGCTGCTCAGCTGCACGCTGTAGCTTATCGCGGCGTCGGTGATTGGCATGCACAGGCTGTGCAACAGCAGCTCGTCAAAGCCCATGTCGATGAGCTCCTCGCACAGCTCGATGATGTACTGCGACACAGTCGCGTTGTACGGGTCGAGCCAGGCGCCCTCCGTGTCCACATAGGCCGCGCCGGTGTTCACGCACAGGGCCGTTGCGGGGTTGCGCGTGGCGAGCAGCGTGTCAAGACAGCAGCTCAGCTGCGCCACGAGGTAAATATTGGCGTTCTGCTGCTTGAGCGCGCTCACGAGCTGTGCCAGGTCCGTCGTGCCGTTTGTGCCGTAGCTCGCCGCGGTCTCGGAGCCCGAGGCCCAGACCAGCTGGCCGCTCACGGGCTTTACGTCGAGCACGAGCGCGTTTGCGCCGTACTGGCTCATGACGTTCACGTACCTGCCCACGCCGGAGAGCGTCACGTCTGTAGACGGGACGTAGACGGCCACCATGTCCGAAAGGCCCTCGCCCGCCGTCGCGGCGAGCGACGAGTAGTCCGGCTCGAGTATGGTTATGGAGGCCTCGACCTCCTCGAGCGCTTCACGCGTGCCGTCGCTGTTGCCGTCGGAACCGTCCGAGACGCCCTGCGCGCCGGGCAAGACGACGGAGATTCCGCTGCTGTCGAACACTATATACTTTTGCAGTCCGAAGAAGAGCACCACGGTCAGCAGCAACAGCACGACCAGCGCGCCCAGGACTATGCCCAGCACGTTGAGCTTGTGCCGTCTGCCGCGGTAGACCTCCGGGTCGCGTCTGCCCGCCATACTCAGCCGCGCTCCTCGATCTCCGCGAGCTTGGCCACGCGGCGCGCGTGCCGCCCGCCGTCAAAGGGCGTGTCGAGGAAGGTGTCGACTATCTTGAGCGCCAGGCCCGGGCCTATCACGCGCGCGCCCATGGCCAGGATGTTCGCGTCGTTGTGGCGGCGGGTCATCTCCGCGCTGTAGCAGTCGCCGCACAGCGCCGCGCGCACGCCATGGACCTTGTTCGCGGCGATTGAGATGCCGATGCCCGTGCCGCAGATAAGAATCCCCCGCTCGCACTCGCCGGAGGCCACTGCCCTCCCCACGGCCTCGCCGTAGTCGGGGTAGTCGCAGCTCTCTTCGCTGTAGGTGCCGTAGTCGCGGTACTCTATGCCGCGCTCGGCAAGGTGCTTCATGACCTCCTGCTTGAGGCCGAAGCCGCCGTGGTCGGAGCCTATTGCCAGCATATCAAGTTCCTCCTTGCGTATCAGAGTTCTATGCGTTTGAATTCGGGTTTGTGTCGCTTGTAGACGGCGACGTACTTAAAGCCGTTTTCGCGCAGCAGCTCATAGCCTTCGCGCACGCCGACGCCGGCGGCCTTCGCGCTGTGAGCGTCGGAGCCCACGGTGATAATGTCCCCGCCCAGCTCGCGGTAGCGGCGCAGTATGTCCACGCCGGGCACCGGCATGAGCAGCGGCTCGTCCTCGCGGCCGCCGGGGACGAGGTCCGCCGCGTTGAGCTCTATGCCCTTGCCGTTTTCGATAAGCGTGTGCAGCAGTTTGTCAATCTTGTGCCCGAAGCGCTCCATGCTCAAGGCCGCGTCAAAGCCCTGCTTGTGCATATACCGTAGGCAATAGCCGATGTGTGCCATGCAGTCGAAGCAGCCTATCTGCGCGATTTCCAGGAGCTCGTCGAGGTAACGGTCGTAGAGGTCGTAGCACTGCTCGAAGCTCTCGTACTTGAGGTAGTAGAAGTCCTGCTCGCCCTTTAAGTTGTGCAGCGAGCCGAGGATAAAGTCGTACTCGGGCATGGCGTAAATGCGCTTTGCGCGCGCCGGGTCGTGGTTGCCCTCGCCGAGCTCGAGGCCCAGCTTGATGTCGATGCCCTCCCGGGCCTTCTCCATCGCCTCAACGAACTGCTTCACCTGCGTCTTTGGCAGCTGGAAGCGCTCGGGGCCTATCTGCATCGTCTGCTGGTCGCCGAAGTCGACGTGGTCGGTGAAGCAGATCTCCGTGACGCCCCGCTTGAGCTCCGCCTTGGCCATGTCGGCCATGCGGTCCTTGGCGTCAAACGAACAGCTGCTGTGTACATGATAATCCGCGAGAAACATGGTTTATTATTCACCTTACTTACTCAATCATATCAGATTCTATAATCAAAACGGCCACGATGGGAACCATCGCAAAAACGACCGCGTGTACCACACCGCGCATCTCAGCCCGGTCAGGACCGGGTAGTACGCCACAAAGAGCCCGGCGCACACGCCCGTCACGGCGTACATGTTGCGCTGCCATTTGAATATCCCCTGTTCCTTCATGCGCATCCACACCCGCGCGAGCGCGAGCAGCAGGAACACCTCGCTCGGGAAGTAGTGGTAGGCGAAGGTGAGTCGCGTGACCAGCACCCAGGGCAGCAGCTGCGCGAGGTAGCCTATCACGATGAAGGCGCTTATACCGTCGCGGTCCTTGACGGCGAAGATGCCGTTGGCTATGATGGCCAGCAGGCCCGCCCAGCAGAACACGGGGTTCAAAAATGCGCCGAAGGCCATCTTCGTGCCGTCGTCGAAGTACTCCAGGTAGTAGAGTATGGGCCGCGCGTCGACCAGCCACTGGTACCAGCGCGAGGAGTACGGGTGCGTGCTCACGAGGTCGGAGTGGTACTCCCACATGTAGACCTGGTTGTCCCAGACGATGTCGAAGTAGTCGCGCGTAAAGAACATCTTCACGCCGCCGTCCAGGCCGCTCGCCGTGCCGTAGTGGTAGTAGCTCACGTAGTATATCGCAAGCGGTATTGCGACGAAGAACACCAGGCAGAACGCGCAGTTGGCGAAAAAGCGCACGGCGAAGCGCGGCTTTTTCACCTGCGTAATCCAGTATACCAGCCAGATCACCGCGAGGCCGCCGCCGGCGTAAATGCACGTCCACTTGCTCGCCGCGCCCAGGCCGAAGAATATGCCCGAGAGCGCGAGATAGCGCCACTTGCCCCCGCTCACAAACCTCCACATGAACAGGTACATGAGCAGAATGAAGAACACGCTGTACGTATCTATGGTGGCGATGCGCGTCTGCACGAAGTGCATGAAGTCGAACGCGAAGATGGTGCTCGCGCAGGCCGATATGGCGCTCGAGCGCGTCATGCGCTTGAGAAACACGTACAGGATAGGCAGCATCAGCACGCCGAAGAGCGTGCCCATGAAGCGCCAGCCGAAGGGCGTCATGCCGAAGAGGCGTATGCCGAGGCCGATTATCTCCTTGCCCAGCGGCGGATGGGTTATCTCGTAGGGGTAGATGTTCTCGATGTGCTCAAGTGCGGTGCGTGCGTGGTAAATCTCGTCGAAGTAGCTGCTGTTCATGTACGAGCTGCGCACGGGCACGAGGCTCTGCTCGTCAAAGAGCGGGGCGCAGCCGGCGTCGTAGTCGAACTCGGCCGCGTCGAGCATGTTCCCGTCCGCGTCGTATACGGCGAGTTCGCCGAGGCTCAACTCCGCCGAGGCCACGATGCGGATATAGCGCGCCGTGGTGTCGCTCACTCCCTCGCTCGCGGGGTAGTAGTCGAGCCACTTGAACAGATCCGCGTATGCCTGCTCGAGCTCCCCGGCGTCGCGCCAGACGTCGCCGTCGTCGGAAAATTGCAGCTGGTACTTGCCCGTATGCAGTCCCGCGTAGTAGCGCACAATACCGATATCGTACTCACCGCCCAGGTCAATAAGCGCGTACTGCCCGCGCTCGGTAAAACGGCACCAGCTCTGCGGCGCGGCCGTATCGCCGAGCCCCGTGAAGGCCACTACAGCGTAACAGACGGTTATGACGAGGCACAGCAGCGCGTCGAGCCGCGTGAGCTTGCCCTCGGGCGCGGAAAAGCTGAATTTCGGCTTTTTCACCTTCCCGGTGTCCGGGTCGTACGGCAGATGCGCGTCCGTGAACGCCGGAATCCAGCGCCTGGCAATCATTATTACAAAAAACGCCGCGAGGACGGGGAATATATAGGTAAGGTAAGACATACGCTCCCCCTCATTGGTCTGCATTATTAGACGTCATAGTATTATACACGTTTTCCCACGGGATGTCCAGAGCCGCGCCGGCCGCCGGACCGGCCTTTGAGTCGCCCGGGCAGGTAGCACAGCCGCTTTATCCCCGCCGCGGCCAGCAGCAGCAGGAAGGGCCAGGCGAAATAGCGGTAGCGCGGCTGCACCTCTATCACCAGGTAGGCGCAGAAAGCTGCGAACACCGCGCCACGCGCGAGCGTCTCGGCGGCGTCCTCGCGCCGGTGCAGGCAGCCGATAAGCGCGAGCAGCGCCGCAGCCGTGAAGAATATGCGCTCGGCAAAGCGCAGCGGGTAGATGTATTCGTTCGCCACGCCGAGCCACGACTCCTCATACGCGCCCCAAAAGCGCTCGGTCTTGTCCCAGAAGAAGCCGAACAGGTTCTCGCACCCGGCAAGCGAGGCGCGTATCGCCTCCTGAGCCGCAGCCTTACGCGCGGCCGGGTCGGCTATGGAGAGGATGTACTCCAAGCTGCGGTCGTAGCGGCCGAGCGTGGCCGTGTCGAGGCCCAGGACGAACTTCCACTCCGGCGCGGCGCTGCCCGTGCCGTTCGGTGCGAGGCCCGAGAGCGCTATAGCGCCCTTGACGAGCGCGGTCAGCAGCACATAGCCCGCCGCGAGCGCGGCGAAGCGCAGCAGCTCGGCCTTCCAGCCCTCACGGCGCCGCAGCAGTGCGAGCACCAGGGCGGCGAGTATTGCGCAGAACACCAGGACGGCCTCGGGCCGCATGAGGTTCCCGAAGGCCAGCGCCGCGCCGGCGAGCGCGGCCCATTTCCAGCCGCCGCGCAGATACAAAAGCAGCGCGAGAACAAAGCAAAAGAGCGAAATGCACTGGTTCGTCAGCACGGGCGTGAGCAAAATTGCGCCCGGGCAGAGCGCATAGAGCGCCGATGCGGCGAAGGCGGGCCCGCTGCCTGCAAAGCGCCGCGCCAGGGAATAGACGC
Organism: uncultured Oscillospiraceae bacterium; assembly: GCA_964467975.1. GTDB lineage: Bacteria > Bacillota > Clostridia > Oscillospirales > Oscillospiraceae > Scatomorpha. The sequence continues at coordinate 11,496 of CAYXVA010000014.1, forward strand.
AGGCCGTTGTGAGCGCGCCCCAGAGCGCGTTTAAGAGTCCCAGCGCCTGTACGCCGCCGCCGAGTGCGAGCACCAGCGCCTCGTAGAGCGCAAAGGGTATCTGATACCCCCAGAGCGCAAAGTAATTGCTCGAAAATGCCGATGTATCTCCGCCCGCGAGCGCCGCCGCTGCGTTGTAAATAAGCCCGAAGTCGCTCGCCGGGACGCTGCCCGACTGAAACACATACGCCGCGCGCACCGCAAAGGCCGGCACGGATACGGCGACGGTCAGCGCCCACGAGCGCGCCCGACCGGTGAGCCGCGCCGCGAGCGGGCAGAGCAGTGCGGCCGTCAAGAGCCCGAGCAGGCATATGAGCCAGCCGTGAGTCTCCTTATCGGACAGCACAAACGAGCACGCGGCGCAGAGCATGACGGCGCACGACACCGCCGCGGCCGCAGCCAAGGCGGCGTCAAGCCAGCTGTACAGTTTGAAACCCGGCTTGTGCACGCCCTCACCTCCTCCGTTTTATTTTTAT
>CAYXVA010000015.1:0-11972 GCA_964467975.1 uncultured Oscillospiraceae bacterium
CGGACTCTAGCGTGCCGCCCTTGACGGCCTCCATGACCACGACCAGCTTGCCGTGGCGGCGTATGGTCTCGTAGCAGCGCCTCGCCTGCACGCTCGCGTGCTCCCAGTCGAGGTAGTTGAGCGCTATCTGCACGAACCCGACTTCGGGGTGCTCGCTGAGTATGCGCTCGAGCACTTCGGCGCTGTCGTGGAAGGAAAAGCCGATGTGGCGAATCTTGCCCTCGGCCTTCCAGCGCCGCATGTGCTCGAACATATGACACTCGCGCATTATGCCGTCATAGCGGCTGCCATTGACGTTGTGCAGCAGGTAGTAGTCGAAATAGCCCGCGCCGGTCTTGCTGAGGCTGTCGGTGAAGATGGCCTCGACCTGGCTCTCCTCGGTTATCGCGAAGGTGGGCAGCTTGCTCGCCAGGCAGAAGCGCTCGCGCGGGTAGCGTTCGACAAGCGCCTCCTTCACCGCCGGCTCGCTCATGCCGTTGTGATAGACATAGCTCGTGTCAAAATACGTGCAGCCGCTCTCCATGAAGATGTCGACCATCTTACACACCTGTTCGATGTCTATGTGCTCCGGATTCCCGTCGGTGGTGGGCAGGCGCATAAGGCCGAAGCCCAGCTTTTTGTCAACGTTTGCCATTCGGCAGGCCTCCTTAGAATTTTCTATACTGATTTTACATCAAAGCGCGTTGACATGGAATTGCCGGTCGGGATATAATGCGTTTACCAAAAGTAAACGCGAAAGGTGGAGCGCTCATGTACGACAAGCAGCTTTTGACTTTCATACAGGTCGCGGAGACGGGCTCGCTCTCGCGCGCGGCGGAGAAGCTCTACCTCACGGGCGCGGCTGTGATGAAGCAGATGAACGCGCTCGAGCACCGTCTGGGCGTCACGCTCATTGAGCGCAGCAACCAGGGGGTGCAGCTCACGGAGGCAGGGCGGTATATCTACGCCGAGGCGAAGCGTCTCGTGGCCGCGAGCGACGCCGCCGTGGAGCACGCCCGCAAGCTGCAGCTGCGCTCGGCGCGGACGATACGCGTGGGTTCGTCGTTTTTAAACCCCGGCCAGGTGCTCGTGGACGTGTGGAACCGCGTCAGCCCTGAGCCCGGGGCGTTCAGCATCAAAATCGTGCCCTACAGCGACGACAGGGAGTAGATATTGTCCGTCGTGGACTCGCTGGGGACGCGACTGGACTTCATGGTGGGCGTATTCGGTTCGCGGAGAATGCTCGAACTAGCGCAGTTCACGCCGCTGGGGAGCTACGAGCTGTGCGTGGCTGTGCCGCGGGGACACCCGCTCTCGGCGAAGCGGCGGCTGGAGATAAGCGATTTGTACGGCGAGAGCCTCATAATAGTCCGCGAGGGCGACGAGCTGAATCTGGGCGCGCTGCGCGCGGCGCTCAGGCGCTCTCATCCGCAGATACGGCTCGTGGAGACGGACTACTTCTACGATATGGAGACCTTCAACGAGTGCGAGCTGAGCGGCATGCTGCTGCTGACCTTCGACGCGTGGCGGAACGTGCACCCCGCGCTCGTGACGCTGCCGGTGAATTGGAGCTTCACTTCACCCTACGGGCTGCTGTACTCAAAGGACATTTCCGGTCCGGCAAAGGAGTTCTTGGACACGCTCCGCGCCGGCCTCGCCGTGTGAGCGGGCCGCGGCGCACAAAAAGACGAAGAGGCCGCCCGGCGGGGCGGCCTTTTTTAGATTCTGCCGTGCGTGAAGGTGTCAGGGCTGCGGTGCATATAGGTCTCCAGCGCGAAGGGGGCGCCGATATACTTGGGGTCGCGGTCGTCGGCGAGGAACTCGTCGAGGAACTTCCGGCGCCCGGTTGTGTGTACGACGGGGATGCCCGAGAGGTCCGAGGTCTCGCGCAGTATGTCGTAGCCGCGGCGCAGGTCGTCCGCGCTCGCGTAGGTGAGCAGGTTGGAGTTGTTCACAAAGCCCGTGACGGTCTGGCGGGCGAAGTCCTCGAGCTCGCCTTTGAACTTGAGTATCTTCTCCGGCGTCTCGGCGGCGGGACGGAACACGTTGACAATGTCGTAGACCTCCAGGCAGCCGTCGGGCAGCGCTGCAAAGTCCTGGTGATAGCGCGCCAGCGAGAGCGCGCCGGCCTGGTCGCCGCCCACGTCAAAAACGACGAGGTCCCAGTCCTGGTCGAAGGCCGAGGCCACGGCGGCGGGCATGTTAGTCTGCGTCACGCCCTGGCCGACGAAGGTGGGCGAGACGATGTTCACGTGCTTTTCCGTGAGCATGGGTATCTGGTCGGACATGCGGAAGTAGTCGTTTATCCGGTCGAGGTCGACAACGAGCGTCCGCTTGCCCTCCCCGGAGGCGACGACGGCCATGTTCATGGCTATCTCGGTCTTGCCGGAGCAGTAGCTGCCTATCAGTATGATTATCTTCTTCACGTTTTTCAGTCCCTTCTTCCTATCTTTTATACGGGCAAAGCCGCCGGCCCAGCCGGCGGCTTATTGGCCTTTGCTCAGGTCCCGCCTTCGGCCGGCTCTTCGGTTTCGGCGGGCTCGGCGGACTCCGGCGTGGGCTCGGGGACGTCGAGCGGGGTGCGCGAGGTTATCTCCAGCTCGGTCAGCGCTACGAGCGCGCCGTCCGCGCCGTCGGTGGCAAAGCGCACCGTTATCTCGTCTCCGGGGTTGAGTATCACGGCCTCGGGTGCGTCGGCGGCGGAGATGGTGTAGTACGTTTCGCTGTCCTCGAGACGGATATACACGACCGTGTTCCCGTCCGCGACGGCGAAGCGTACGTCGGCCACCGTGCCGGAGACGCTCTCGGTGTTGCTCGGCTCGACCGGCGTAGTGGTGCTGATGCCGTTGTCGGCGAGGAGCTGGACGTAGTTCTCCACGCACTCGCTGACGCTGTCGCCGGTGGCGACGATGTTGTACTGCTGGACGTTGACCATAGCGTACATCTTGACGAGCTGGCTGGCGTCCTTGAGGGCCATGAAGTAGGTCGGCTGTCCGCCGGTGTTCAGCAGCAGCGGGGCGGTGGCGGTGTAGCTGTACTGCTGCACGGCGCCCTCGGCGCTCGCCATAGCAGAGCTCTCTTCAGCGCCGGCGCAGGGATAGTAGCGCGCCTCCTTGGTGCGCTGGTTCACGAGAATGAAGCCGATGTTGCCGCGGTCACCCGTGACGGAGGTTATTCCGGTGTACATCCAGACATCGTCGTCCTGGGCGATGTAGTTGTAGAGGCTGGTGACTTCGGTGCAGCCGCTTTGCCCGAACAGGCTGTTCCAGAAGCCGCCCTGGTAGAGGCCGTAGTAGTTGTACTGCTGGATTATGAGGTCGGCTGTGAACACGCGGTCGACCCAGGTGGGCACGTCGGCAATGTCGAGGTATTCGCATTCGCCGGTGACGGCGTTGACGAGTACGGCGCCGATTGCGTCCTCGCCGCCGAAGAGCCCGACGCGCTTGGTTATGACGGTAGCCACCCAGTATGGCTCGCCGTCCTCGTTTATCTCGAAGTTGACGTCGGAGAACATCAGAGTGGGATATTTAAAGCGCAGATAGCGGTCAATGTCGCGGAAGAAGTACTCGCTCGGCGAGTAGCGTATGCCCTCGTCTATCCGCACGACGCTGGCCTCCTGGGTGACCATGTCTATGACGATATACGCCGGGATGCCCGCGCTCTGGTTGTTCCACCACTTGAACACGTCGCCGTAGTTGAGGTAGGTGACGCGCACGGGGCGGTTCTGGTAGTTTATCTGGAAGCTCTCGGAGTTTACCTCAAACTGGCTTACGAGGTCGCTCAGCTCGCCGAGGCGGCGGTTTGCGAGCACATTGGCGCTCGCCTCGTCAAGCATGGGTATCTGGTCGAAGGAGATCTCGGCGACCTCCCCGGCGAAGTTTCCGTCCTCAATTGTGAGCAGGCTCGCGTAGTCGCGCGCGCGGAAGAGCCGCCAGCCGATAACGGAGCCGACGACGGCCACGAGGATGCACAGGCAGATTATATAAAACGGCACAGCCGCCTGTTTCCGGGCGGTGTTGACGTACTCTTTTGCCGAGCCGCCGCGGAAGCCGCCGAGTATGAGCTGGCTGGCGCACCACACGAGGCAGAGCAGGATTATAAAGATATAGAGGTCGCCGGAGTGGATATTGATGGCCGGCAGCTTGAAATAGAAGTACAGAAAGCCAAAGACTATCGTAATCAGCAGGCTGATGAGCAGCGCCTTGCCTTTGGAGAGGGCCTTGCGGGGCTTTTTGGGCTTCTTGTTTTCGCGCTTTGGCGGCGTCCAGCTGTATTCGCCGCTTTCGGGGTCGGATTGGTATCCGCCAAAGTTACCGAAGTTGAATTTCATTGAGTGCTATCCTCCAAGGTTCATATTGAACGCGACCCTCCCTCTGTTAAGAGAGAGGGCCGTTTTCTGTGCGTGGCTATCTAAGCCCTTTTACGCCGCGCATAATGAAGTCGCCGCCTATCTGCGCCATCTGCGAGGGCGTCTCCTTCATGCCTGTATCCAGCCACATTGACACTATGGCCAGCATGCCCTGGACAATGTACACGCAATACATGTCCTTGATCCTATCCTCGGTGCGGCAAGCATGCGCGAGGAAGGTGCGCAGGTACTGGTTGCGCAGAGTGCTCACGAAGCGTTCCTGAAAGTTAAGGTTGCCGCTGTTACAGACGAGCGCCCGGTACAAGTCGGCGTTCTCGCTGCAGAGCGTAAGCACTTCTTCGAGGTAGACGTAGGTGGCGCCTTCCCAGTCCTGACGTTTTACGGTTACGTTTATCTCCTGGAGCCTTTCCAGGAACGTATTCTCAAGCTGGGTCAACAGGTCTGTCGTATCGCGGTAATGCGTGTAAAAGGTGCCGCGGTTGACATCGGCCAGCTCCGATATCTCGCGGACAGTAATATCTTTGAAGTCCTTTTGCAGCATCAGCGTGGTCAGCGCCTGGCGGAGCTGACGCTTGGTTTTTCTCACGCGGCGGTCAACTTTCTCCACGTTCGGGCTCTGAACGGGGACTGCCGCGTGCTGGCGCGGGGTTCTTGCGGGGTTGATGGTCCTGATTTCGACTTCCTCTTCTGCGGCTCTTGGAACGGTTCCCACGGCCACATTCTTCTCCTCCCTCTATTAAATTTTTCCCCAGCGCCGGGGGATAAAGTTGCTTTTTACAATTATAATACATTTTGGTCGTTTAAGCAACTACTAATTTGACAAATGGCACAAATGTTCAAAGCGTTTTTGAAAATTACACGCCTATTTCGCCCTCGCCTAAAAACAGTTGCCTTACGGCTGAAAAAAGTGTATTATGGCTATGATGGCATAAAAGTGCTGCGATTTATTCAAAGGGGGCCCGTCGTTGGAGCTGAACAGGAAAAACGTGCGGATTATCCTGCTCATCATAGTGTTCACCGTTGTACTGTTCACAGCAGTGCAGAATATCGGCGCCATTTTGGGGCTTGTGACCGATGTTTGGGACGTGTGCTCGAGTGTGATTGCCGGACTGGTCATAGCTTTCGTGCTCAATGTGCCGCTCAGGTTCTTTGAAAACAAGCTGTTTTACGGCCTGCGAGAGCACAGGAACGCCACGGTGCGCCGGCTGCTCAGGCCGGTTAGCATTGTCTGCTCGCTCATAATTACCTTCGGCGTGTTGGTGATACTGCTGTTGGTCGTGCTGCCGCAGCTGGTGGAGGCCGTCGCGGCTGTGTTCACCCGGCTGCCGGACTATGTCACGCAGCTCATCGCCTGGCTCGACGAGCTGCTCGAGCCGCTGGACTTCAGCGTGAGCTCGCTGCTCTCCGGCGTCAACTGGGACGACACCTTCACCAGCATCGGAGAAAAGCTCTCGGACAGCATAGACGGCATCCTCAACACGGCCGGCAGCGCTATCGGCACCGCCGCGAACGTCGGTACGACCATAGTCGGCGGCGTCATCGACGTGGTGTTCAGCGTTATTGTCGCCGTGTACGTCCTGGCGCAGAAGGAGCGCATCGGCCGATTCATGCACAGGTGCATGTCCGCGTTTTTGCCGCGCCGCTTCGCCATTGGTTTTGAGCGCATCTGCTCGATGGCGGCGGAGACCTTCTCCAACTTTATCGGCGGGCAGCTCACGGACTCGTGTATACTCGGCCTGCTCTGCTTTGTGGGCATGACCATTTTCCGCTTCCCGTATGCCAACGTGATAAGCATTGTCGTTGGCGTGACAAGTCTCGTCCCGCTGGTCGGCGCCTTTGTCGGCGCAGTCATTGGCGCGCTGCTTATAATCACCGTCGACCCTCTAAAGAGCCTGCTGTTCATCGTGTTTTTCATAGTGCTACAGCAGATTGAGGGCAACCTCATCTACCCGAAAGTCGTCGGGAAGGCCGTCGGCGTCCCGGGCGTCGTGGTGCTTTGCGCCGTCCTCGTGGGCAGCAATATATCCGGCGTGCTCGGCGGCGTCTGCGCGGTGCCGGTAAGCGCCATCCTCTACTCTCTGCTGCTCGAAGCCATTGACAACCGCCTGAACAGGCGCGTCGGGCCGAGGAGCCGGAGGGCGTGACTGGTATCTGGTTTGACCACGGTTTCTATGCAATTGACACAAATGTGCAAAAATGTCCGTAATTGCTTGAAAATTTTGAGTTTTTATGCTATATTCAGGTCAACAGCGATGCTTTGCTCACATCGCACGGGCGGGGAGTCTTGGCCTAGGCCGGACGGTCCCCGCAGGTAAGACCGTATTTCTCTATGTGCCGGGGCGGACGGGCAAGCGCCGGCGGCGCACTGGAATTATGCGGGTAAGAACGCTTGCCGCGAGGCAAAGCCGAGGACGAGGCGTCAGACGGATGTTGCGGGTTCGGGGACGCCGCTTCCTACGTTCGAGGCGGAGCGCAGCGGCTCCCGGTGGTTCCAGGGAGAAAAGCGCGCGGCCGATAAGTGAAGCCGCGCGCTTTTATTATATTTTTCCTGTGCCGGCCCGGCCGGCGCAGCAGGGAGCAAACTGCATAAAGCTCTTGACGGGAGATGAAAAAATGGATTTCGGTCAGATTGTTGCGCCGACGATAAAGGAGCTGTTTATCGAGCGCATAGAGGGAATGATATTGTCGGGAGTGCTCAAGCCGGGCGACCGTCTGCCCAGCGAGCGTGAGCTGGCCGAGCAGATGAAGATAAGCAAGACGATAGTTCACATCGGCCTGGAGGATTTGGCGCGCATGGGCTTCCTCGAGGTCACGCCCAGGCGCGGCACTGTAGTTGCAGATTTCGCCGAGACAGGCAACCTGGAGACGCTCAACGCGATATTGCGCTACAACGGCGGGAAACTCGACCGGCAGATGATTGTGAGCATAATCGAGCTGCGCAGCGCTGTGGAGGGCGGGGCGCTGATACGCCTGGGCCGCCGCCACACGCAGGAGGACATAGACGAACTGCGAGGCATGCTCGCCGAGTACGCCGAGATCGCACAGCAAGAGCCGGACATCAAGACCATGGCCGACGCGCTCGCGCGCTTCCATTACCGCATCTGTACGCTTTCCGGCAACCAGCTCTTTCCGCTCATAATGAACGCCTTCAGGGGCGTCGGCAGTGCGCTCTGGGAGGACTCAGCGCGATTCTGGGGCGCGGACGCGCTTTTGGAGCAGGGCCGGCACATGGTGGATATGCTCGAGCAAAACGACGGCGACAAGGCCGCAGACTACCTCAACAGCCTTTTTGACCACTACCTCGAGAATATGCCCTGAAAAGCCCCGGAAGCTGAAATGGCCTCAAAAAGCTAGACAATATACACTGTGCAAGAGACCGAAAGGGCTTGCCGTCTGCGAATACCGGGCGGCAAGCCCTTTTAGCAGATCATAAGCGCTGTTTAAGATTAATTTATGCCGCGTTGCCTCGCTGCGGCCCTGTATTTCACGGCGGGCGGGCGCGTTGTTTACTCTTTGGACAGCTCGTCCGTAAGCCTGAGTATCTCGGGGGCAATCTTTTTGCGTTCGCTTTTCGTTATCCTAATAAAGAGGGGGTGCGCGGCTGCGACCAGGGCGATGCCGGCAAGACCGAGCGCTATTCCCGGGTAGAACAGAGCGCCCATACAAACCATCGAAAAGTACATGCCGAGCCCCATGAGCAAAATGACGGTCACGCCTATGGCAATTGAGACAACAGTGCCCTTCTTCGTTGCCTTCCTGTCCAGGCGGCGCAGTTGTTCGAGCTTTGTCGGCTGCGGCGTAATATACTTTTCGCGTATGAGCTCGATTTCCCGCTGCTGTTTGGCCGAATATGTGTAATTGAATGTACCCTTATTGACGTCCATCTGTGACACCCATTTCCGGTACGTGGTTTTCGGTATACAGCGTACCCTTGCATTGCCTGCATAGTCTTAAACGTTTTGAATTATTATTTCCCAAACACCGCGGCAAAATAGGCCGCTGCCACTCGCCGCGGCCGCAGAGCCAAGCCGTTTGTGGGCCTTCAAGGTTTGCGCTGCTTCATCTGACGGCAGTAATTTACCCTTCCCACGTTTAGGAAATAATTTTGAGGTGTTAGCATTTTGTTAAAAATAGGCGTCGCGCGCTCTGCAAGCAAAGAACCGGGCGAAACTTCGCCCGGCTCTTTGCCGAATATAGGTTGCACGGCTCACACGGCTTCCTTTGACGAACTGTGAGCGAGTTCGAGCATGAGGAAATCCAACCGGCTTATGTTCTCCTCTTTGCAGTGTATGTCCTCGAGCGTCTCGCGGCGCTTTTTCTCAAGCATGCCATACAGCTTTTCAGCGCAGCCCTTGCATTGCTCCAGGTTAAGGCGCATGTATTCGCGCGCCTCCTCGGCGCCAAAGCCGACATCCCTGAGGCTCATAAGCAGGCCCATCTGCTTCAAATCCGCGGCGTCGTAGCACCGCTGTCCGGCCTCGCCGTCCGGCAGCAGACTGTCGTACTCGCGTATGATTTCCGGTGGCACCATGTAGCGCCCCGTCAGTTCCTCAGCTGTCAATACAGCCACCGCCCTTCAGCCGTCCAGACGCGCTGTCTGGACAGTGCCGGACAGCTCGGAGATGTGCTCCGCCCCAGAGACCGCCTGTCCCAGCTCGTACAGCCCGCCCGCCGGGTTGTACGCGGCGTAGAACATGACCACGTCGCCCCAGGGCGCGTAGTAGGCGAGCGTTCCCGCGCCGGAGGCCGCGCGCGGCGCGTTGGCCGTGTCCAGTTCCTTCGGCGGGTAGAATATCTTCTCGCTGGTACTGAAATTCTCAACCCCTACGCTCAACGGGAGCTGTGCGTAGAGCTCGCGCGCGGCCTGACTGCCGTTGAGCTCGAATATTACGGTGTTCCCACCGGCAGATACGCTTATTCTCATGACGTCCTCTCCTTCGCTTGACTGTGGTTCCGCCGTCTGCGCCGACGAGCGCAGAGGCGTTGCAGCCGCCTCAGACGGCACAGGGCTTGCCGCGCCGCAGGCGCCGAGCACGAGCGCTAGGAGCGTTGCAAAGCACAAAGCGGAAAACCTCCTGACGCCCATACTCAATCACCCTCTGCCTTCACGGCTATGGCTTTCTCCCCGCCTCACGCGCAGATGCGCGCGGCGGCGATGCGCACTTCGCAGCGGGCCCTCGGGTCGTCCATTATGACCTCGCCCGCCGCCGGGGCGGAGATATGGCCCGCGTAGGGGTTCTTTATGCTGTCTATCGCCGTCGTCACCGTGGCCTCAACCTCGGAGTTTTCAAAGGCCAGGTCGGTGTTTATCATCTCGCAGTCTATGAGCCTGAGCCCCTTGCAGTAGCACAGCGGCTGTGTGCCGATGATACGGCAGCGCTCAAACGTCACGTTTTCGCAGTACCACGCGAGGTACTCGCCCTTGACCACGCTGTCGCGCACGACGACGTTCTTCGCGTGCCAGAAGGCGTCCTTGGTGTCGAACTCGCAGTTTTCAAAGACGGAGTTCTCGATGTACTGGAAGGAGTATTTGCCCTTGAGCTTCACGTTTTTGAAGTGCAAGTCCGCCGAGCGCATCATGAAGTACTCGCTCTCGGCCGTGCAGTTTTCCATATCCAGCCCGCGCACGCTCCAGCCGAATTCCGGGGAGACAATGTCGCAATTGCGCATTTTCACATCCGCGCACTCGCGCAGGGCCTTTATGCCGTGCATTTTCGTGTCCGTTATTTCAACGCCCTCGCTGTACCAGAGCGCGGCGCGGCACTTGTCCGTGAGCTCGGAGCCGCTTATCTTGAGATTGTGGTCGTGCCAGAACGGGTAGCGGAGGTTGAAGAAGCAATTCTCGACCCGCACGTTCCGGCTTTCCTTGAGCGCGCTCTCGCCGTCGGCGGGGCCGTCGAAGGCGCAGCCGCGCACCAGCACGCCGTCGCTGCCGTAGAGCGCGCGTTCGGCGTCCATAGTCCTGTTTTCTATGATTTCCATATGTCAACGCTCCCTGCAATGCAAAATACCTCCGGGTCCTCCCGGCCGCATACAATCCTACACCTGACACGCAATAATAGCAAATACTTAGTTATAATTGCGAGCAATAGTTGAAAACTATAGCTAATGGTGATATAATAGCGTCAGCTGCAAGTTTGAACAGGAGGCCGGCACTTATGGAACTGCGCGTATTGAACTATTTCCTGGCCGTGGCGAGGGAGCAGAGCATCTCCCGCGCGGCGCAGTCGCTCCACCTATCGCAGCCCACCCTCTCCACACAGATAAAGGCGCTGGAGGACGAACTCGGCAAAAAGTTGCTGGACAGGGGCACCTCGGGCTCGAGGAAGGTCACGCTGACCGACGAAGGCATAATCCTGCGCAAGCGCGCCGAGGAGATACTCTCGCTGGTAAAGCGTACGGAGGACGAGATAGCGCTCTCCGACCAGATAGTTGCCGGGGACGTATATATCGGGGCAGGGGAGACCGACGGCGTGCGTCTGCTCACCCGGGCCGCCCAGCGGACGCAGGAGGCGTACCCGGACATACACTTTCACATCTCGAGCGGCGACGGCCATGACGTCACCGAGGACCTGGACAATGGGCTCATAGACTTCGGGCTCTTGCTGCAAACTGTGGATATATCCAAGTACGAGTGTATCGAGCTGCCTGTGAGTGAGACCTGGGGCGTGTTGGTGCGCCGCGATTCGCCGCTGGCAGAGCGTGCCGCCATAACCCCGGAGGACGTCGTCAGCCAGTCGCTTATCGTCTCCCGCCAAGCGTTTTCCGGCGCGCTGCTCTCCTCGTGGCTGGGCTGCGAGCTGGACACGCTCAATATCGCCGCGACGTACAGTCTGCTCTACAACGCGTCGCTCATGGTGGAGGGCGGCATGGGCTGCGCCCTGTGCCTGGACGGCATTATAAACACCACCGGCGAGAGCCGGCTGTGCTTCCGCCCTCTGGAACCCAAGCTGGAGGTAAACGTGTACTTGGTGTGGAAGAAATACCGCTCGTTTCCAAAGGCGGCGGAGAAGTATATGGATGCCATCCTAGCGGAGCTCGGCCGCTGATAGCCCAGCCTTGCCCCGCGCCGCCGCTTTTATATGAGGTTGAACGCCCCCGCCGCCATGGCGGGGGCGTTCATTATCCAGGAGCCCTCGTTGCCGTTCTCGTCCGAGCGGGCGATGCAGCACTCGCGCGTACCGGGGCGGACAGTGGCGTGTATGCCGTTGAGGTTGCGGCCCGCGTACCCCACATGTCCGCCCTTGCATGGCAGTGCACCGCACCGTCGCGCACCCGCTCAATTCGCCGCGAACACTGCCTCGAGCCAGCTCGCGTAGTCCTCCACCCAGTCGCCGTCACCGCCGAAGCCGTGGGGCCAGCCCTCGAGTACGAGGCGGCGCACGGGGTAACCCAGCCCGGTCATGAGCTCGTACTGCGCCTCGAACTGGTCGTAGAAGGGGTCGCGCGTGCCGTAGCAGTAGAACGTCGGCGGCAGCTCACCCGCGAGGAGGTCCGCCTCGTCCATGCTCGCGACGCTCAGGCGGCCGTAGAAGGAGTAAATAATCCCCGCCGCCGAGGCGTGGGCGGGTACGGCGTCAAGCGCGTCGGGGACGTAGTCCGGGTCGAGCGCCGTGGGCAGCAC
>CAYXVA010000016.1:0-7035 GCA_964467975.1 uncultured Oscillospiraceae bacterium
GCCGCCCGGAGGCGAGACGGCGCCGATGGCGGTGACGGAGCCGCGGCGATCGTCGGAGCCGAGGCACTCGACCACGCCGGCGCGCTCGTAGAACTGGGCGAGGCGGCTGGCGAGGTAGGCGGGGTAGCCCTCTTCGCCGGGCATTTCCTGAAGCCGGCCGGACATCTCGCGCAGGGCCTCGGCCCAGCGGGAGGTCGAGGCGGCGAGGACGGCCACGTCGTAGCCCATGTCGCGGAAGTACTCGGCTATGGTAATGCCCGTGTAGATGGACGCCTCGCGCGCCGCGACGGGCATGTCGGAGGTGTTCGCTATGAGCACCGTGCGCTTCATGAGGGGCTCGCCGTTGCGCGGGTCGGTCAGCTCCGGGAACTCCATGAGGACGTCCGTCATCTCGTTGCCGCGCTCGCCGCAGCCGATGTAGACAACGATGTCGACGTCGGACCACTTCGCGAGCTGGTGCTGCACGACGGTCTTGCCCGCGCCGAAGGGGCCGGGTATGGCCGCGCTGCCGCCCTTGCCCACAGGGAAGAGTGTGTCAATGACGCGCTGGCCGGTGACCAGCGGCCTGTCTATGGGCCGGCGGGCGTTGAACGGCCTCGGCGTGCGCACGGGCCAGAGCTGGCTGAGCGTGAGGGGCACCCTCTCGCCCAGGTCGTTTTCAACATAGGCGAGCGGCTCCACGACCGTGTAGGCCCCGTCCGGCTTCGCGTCGCGCACCGTGCCCGACACGTGCGGCGGCACCATGGAGCGGTGCTCGACCATGCCGCTTTCGCGCGTCACGGCGAAGGGCTGCCCGCCCTTTACCACGTCGCCGTCGTGTATGAGCATGTTGACGCTCCAGGGCTTTGTCTCGTCGAGGGCGCCGATGTTTATGCCCTTGGAGATAAAGTCGCCGACCATGGACTGTATCTGTGCGAGCGGGCGGCCTATGCCGTCGAAGATGCCGCCCACGAGGCCGGGGCCGAGGCGGATGCTCATCGGCTCCATCGTGGGGTAGACCGGCTCGCCGGAGCACAGCCCGCCGGAGTCCTCGTAAATCTGCACGACGCTCTCGTCGCCCGCCGAGGACACCACCTCGCCGAAGAGCCGCTGCTCGCCGACGTAGACCAGGCTCATGCGCGGCAGCTCGCGGCCGCCGCGGACACGTATGACCGGCCCGTTAATTCCATAAATGTAGTAAGGTGTGTTGTTATTTTCCATCCGAGTCCTCCATGCCTAAACCGGTTATCTCGGTGAAGCGGCTGGACAAATCCTCCAGCGCCGTGTCGAAGGTCAGATCGGCGCGGCGATGCTGCATCGGGAACTCTATGATAAGCCCGCCGAGGCGGAACTTGCCCGCGGCAAAGCTGAGCTCAACTTCCGGCGCGGCATCGCGCAGGTGCTCCGCATGCGCCATGTCGTCGCTGCGCAGCAGCACGCGGGCGCTCTTCGCCCCGGGTACGGCGGCCATACCGCGCCTTAAAAGCCCGTCGAGCGTGCCGCCGTAGGCCGCGTCGGCAGGATACGCCTCCAGCCGCTTGCGCACGTCCTCTACGACCTGCTTGGCGCAGTCCTCGCGCGCTGTGAGCAGCGAGCGGCGGGCTGCGAGCGTCTCGGTCATGACGCGCTTGTCCTCGCGGGCCTTCGTCTCGGCCCGCGCCAGGCTGCGGCGCTGTTCCGTGCGGCTCTTTGACTCTTCGCGGTAGCGCTCAACGGCGGACTTTTCCTGCTCGTCCGCCTCGGCGTGCACGGTGTCGGCGCGCACGTTGGCCGCGTCGAGTATGGCTCGGGTGAAGCCCTGGAGCTTGCCCTTGCTTTTAACCTGTTCCATATGCCCGCCTCCTAAAACTTGATGCCTATGGCCTCGTTGATGAGGCGCATGATGGAGTCCGAACCGCTCCTCGTCCCATGGCTGTCGGAGACCACGTTCACAAGCGGCCTTGCCGCCGAGAGCTTGAGCTCGTCAAGCCTGTCTCGGGAGAGCTCATAGCAGCCCTCGGTCACTATGAGCACGGCTATATTGCTGTCTGCGCAGACTTTGGACACGGCCATGTCCACCTCGCGCTTTGTCGAGGCGGCCACGCCGTCTATGCCCGCCAGGCGCATGCCGGTGAGGACGTCGGGGTCGTCGGAGATGCAGAAGCAGCGCATCAGAACAGGAGGATGATGATGGCGACGAGCAGGCCGTATATCGCGATGCCCTCAGCCAGGCCGACGAACACTATGCTCTTGCCGAAGGTGCCCTCGTTCTCGGTGAGGGCGCCAATCGCGGCGCAGGCGCTGTTGGAGACGGCTATGCCGGAGGCGATGCCGGAGATGCCGACGGCGAGGGCGGCGCCCATGTAGGCGAAGGCCTGAGTCCAGTCGGTGCCGGAGCCGGCGGCAGCGGCGGCAGCGGCGGCCTCATTCGCAGCGGAGGCGCCCTGCGCGAGCAGGACTACGCCGCAGATGGCGAACATGCCGAAGAAGGTTGAGATGTTGGCGTAGAGCGGCTTTTTGACGCTCTTGCCGGCCTTTGCGCGGCGATTGATGAAGTAGAGCGGGACAATGATGGCCGCGAGGGCCGCAAGTGCTGCAAAAACGATAATCATTTTGAGAACCTCCATATTATTGTACGGTTTGATGGGTCTATTTTAGTCCGCCTCAGGCGGCGTGCCCGGCGCTGTAGTCCACAGTGGCCGGCTCAAACGGGATGCCGCGGCCGGTGTAGAACCGGCTGAAGAGCTCGTAGAACTCCAGCCTGAGCGACTGGATGCACACGAGCGCGGCCTCGATGAACATGACGATGACGTTGCCTACGGCGAGGCCGATGATGTTGTAGCCGCCGTCGGCCTGCGCCGAGAGGTTGTAGACTATCATCATCATGATTGCATGGCACACCGCGTAGGTGCCGACACGCAGGAAGGAAAGGCAGTTGGAAAGCCAGGACAAAAAGCTCTCAAAGAGCTCGAAGAAGCCCTCGAGTATCATCATGCCTATGCCCTTTTCCTCGTGCACACCCCGCTCGAGGTGCAGCACGTGCACCAGCACTTCGCCAAACCAGATGCTCAGCAGCAGCGCGGCGAGGACTATCCAGTACACAGCGTTCGAAAGCACCGGTATGCCCAGGCCCAGCGTGAGCGCAGCACCGCCTCCAAGCAGAGCGAGGAAGCACACGCCCGTAACGCCGTTGGCCGAGAAAAGCGCCTTGCGGTAATCCTTCTGGCGGAATCCGGTCCGTATGTTCAGTATTCCTGTGATGAGTATGAGCACAACGCCGACGCCCGCGGTCACGAGCAGTATTTTGACGACGCCGTTGCCCTCGAGCACTTTGAAGCCGGGAAGAAGATGTTCGTTGCCAAACACGCTGCCGTAGACAAAGCCAAAGAGCGTGGCAGGCACGCCGACACAGGCAAGGATGCCGCCCAACCACATGCCGCGCTTTTTATACATGTACAGCCCCACGAGTATCAGTACCACGCCCTGGCCAACATCGCCAAACATCAGCCCAAAGAGCAAGCAGTACGTAAGCGCGAGAAATAACCCCGGGTCGGCCTCACCGTAGGCCGGAACGCCGTACATCTGAACGAAAGGGGCAAAGACCTGTGCAAGACTCCCCTTTTTGAACTTTACCGGCACCTTACCCGTGTCGGCAACGCCCGGTTTCTCGAATCTGCACGAGCAGCCCAGTCCGTCGCAGGCGGCCTTAAAACTCTCGCGCCCGCTCTCCGGCAGCCAGCCGCAGAGATAGAAAACTCCGCCGTCCGTGCCGGCCATGCGCCGGAGCGACACGCCCTCGCTCATATATTTGAGCCAGGAGTAGCGGGCGAGCACCTCTCCTGAGAGCTTTTCGGCCAGCGCCTGAAGCTGACGAGTGAGCTCCTCGCCCTGGCGTCTGGCCTCCACGGCTTCGGCGCGCAGCTCGGCTATCCTCTTGCTCGGCACGCCGGTCAGTCCGGCGGCGCTGGGCATGTCCTCGAGCGTGAGGCCCTCCGTGCACAGCCGCTCCTCGCTCAGCACGCTCTCGCCCGGCAGAGTCAGCAGTATGCAGTACACCTTCTCGCTCGTAAAGCCGCTGCGGAACAGGAACGCCCCCGTCTCGGCTTCGGCCGCGGCGCGCAGCCCCGGCCAGCACTCCAGATGAGTGCTGCCAAAGTGTATGCGCATGCTCTTCATGTCGAGCAGCTCATTCAGGTCGACCTCGAGCAGCGAAAACGGCTCGAGCCGGCCTATGAGCTCCTCATCGTCCTGTGCCAGGCTAAGGGCGCTGTTGCGCTTTGTGGCCAGGCGCGAACATTCCCCGGTGTAGCCGGCAATCGCCTGCTGGCAGTTTTCCAGCGTGTACCCGGCGCCTTTGAAGTCTCTGAACGCCGGTTTAATGCCCAGCTTGTTCAGCAGCGCAACCGCGCTGTCGAGAGCCGAGCGGTAGACGTCGTCGGTATCCGGCACCTGCAGCTCGCCGCGTTCGCCCAGCGTGTTGCTGGCCTGCAGCGGCTGGAACTCGCGGTCCAGCATCAGGGCGCGTATAGCGTCGTCCATGACTGTGACTGGGCCGGAGACTACGGCCCTTGTCATTTTTTCCGTTGCCACTTATCTGCCCCCTTCGTCTAAGTTCGGGTATTTAATTCCATATAGGAATAGAGAATAGTCAAATTCGGGGTCTGCACAGCTCAATCCATGAACTCCGCCGGACTCAGGCCGTAGCGCAGCGCCACAAACACACGGCTGAGCATCTCGCCCTCATACTCCTTGAGCGTGAGGAAGGCGTACACCACGGCGAGATTGAGCTTGCCGTGCACCACCTTGCGGAAATACGTCTGCTGTGCCGCGCGTATCATGGCCTCCAGCGAACCGGTCGGCTCCTCCGGCAGCCACTTGCCGGCACGCGTGGCCCGCAGCGCCGCATACGCCTCCGCATCGCTGCCCGCCTCCAACACGCGCCGCGCCACCGCGGCGTTCACAGTGCCGGACACCGGGAGCAGGAGCTTGCCCGCTTTCTCCGGCGGTGTGTTGAAACGCCGGAGCCGCATGATGTACGACGCGTTGAGCATGTCGGCGCGGAATTCCATCGCCGAGCTGAGCTCCGCCCTGGCCGGGCCGTGATACCCCGTCTGCATGTACTCGCGCAGCGCGTCAAAGAACCGCGCCTCCAGGCCTGTCAGCGCATCGGTGAGCAAGGGCCGCCCCGTTTTTTCGTCGAGCTCCAGCTCCGCGATAACTTTGGCGTAGATGCTGCCCGAAACCGCGGCCGAGACCTCCTCATAGGTCTTTGCGCGCTGGAGCCTCTCGAGGCTGTGCCCCGGCAGATCGCGGAAAGCCGGCGGCAGCGTGTCTGTGTCTGAGCTCCCGCCCTCAGGCGGTGAAATGAACCTGCGCAGCGCGCGCATGATAGACTGCAGCTCCACATCCAGCGTGATAAAATTCAAAAATTGGCGGGACATGTCGTTGGCGAAGCGGTAAAGGAGCTCAAAGTCCGCATACACGCACCGTCTAACCGCGTCGGAGAAGCGCGCGTCCGTCAGCTCTCCGGATTGAAGCATCAGCGCGGCGTCGTGCCACGCGTCGCTGCGCGTGAGCAGGCTCACCAGCTCCTGGACATTTCTCATCT
The DNA here is from genome assembly GCA_964467975.1 of uncultured Oscillospiraceae bacterium. Taxonomy (GTDB): domain Bacteria; phylum Bacillota; class Clostridia; order Oscillospirales; family Oscillospiraceae; genus Scatomorpha. The sequence continues at coordinate 5,567 of CAYXVA010000016.1, forward strand.
GGCGCATGCGCTGCTTTTCCTCGTCGGAAAGCAGCCCGGCGTACATGCCCCTCGCCTCCGTGGCGAGGGCTATGTCCATCGCTTTGCGGGTGGTGTTATTCATCTTCCGCACCGATCACAAGGTTGAAAACCCTGTCCGCATATTCCGCCCTGCGGGCTTCAAAGCGTTTTATCAGCTCGCCTCGCCGTTTCTCCACGTCCGCCTTAACGGCGGCGATCTGCTCGTCGGCCTTCTTGGCCAGGTCCGCCGAGTCCTGCTCCACGAGCTTGTTCTCCTTGGCGCTCTCGGCGGCGTCGATCTCGCGCATCGTCTCGGAGACCCTCCACTCCACGCCGACGCTGTAGTCATCGGCGGCCTGCTCGACGCCCTTGGCCTGCCTCTCGGCGTCCAGGAGCGCGCGCAGCACTTCCATATCGGCGGCAGTCTCCGCGCTCATGCGCTCTTTCAGCGCATCCAGTTCGCGCTGTTTACGTTCGGCCTCGGCCGCAGCTTGCTGTGCTTTTTTGGCACTTTTAGGCAAAACTGGCCACCTCCCAGGGTTTATTTTCTACGCGTGCATCATATCACAAAGCGTGCGGAAGTTCAACACTATTTTAGTTACATCTTTCACAAAGATGACATCTCCATATTGGACAGAATTATAGCTTTTACTATTTCATTGTGTCAAAATATGAGTTATAATATAAAATGTTCTAGTTGCGTACTTATTTCGAACATAAAAAATGGAGGTTACGCATGAAATATATTCTCATCATCGGCGACGGAATGGCGGACGACCCCCTGGAGGAGCTGGGCGGCAAGACCCCGCTTGAGGTCTGCAAAAAACCATTTTTTGACTCTCTGAGTGAACGGGGCGTGCTCGGCCTGGTCCAGACCATACCCGAGGGCTTCCCTCCCGGGAGCGACACGGCCATCATGAGCATCTTTGGCTGCGACCCGGCGAAATATTTCTCCGGCCGAGCGCCGTTGGAGCTGGCCGCGAGCGGCGAGGCCCTGCCCGTGGGCGCGGCGTGCTACCGCTGCAACATGGTCACGCTCGGAGGAGATGAGCACCTGCCCTTCGCGGAAAAGACAATGGTCTCGCACAGTGCAGGCTCCATTGAGGGCGAAGAGAGCGACGAGCTCATCGGCTGGCTCTTTTCAAACCCCGAGTTCAAGCCCCTGGCCGACGCCGCCGGCATGAGCGTGCGTCCGGGCTCGAGCTTCCGCCACCTCGCCGTTCAGGCCGGCGGCGACATAGCGGGCATAGTCCTCGCTCCGCCGCACGACCATCTGGGCGCGAAGGTCGGCGGCATACTCCCCACCGGCAACGAAAACGCCAAGACGCTGCTCGCGCTCATGGAAAAGGCAAACAAGCTCCTCGAGCACCACCCGATAAACGAAAAGCGCCGCGCCGAAGGGCGTCTCCCCGCGAACGGGATCTGGTTCTGGGCCGAGGGAAAGGGCGCGAAGCTGCCGAATTTCACCG
>CAYXVA010000016.1:7045-11307 GCA_964467975.1 uncultured Oscillospiraceae bacterium
CTCTGCCACGGCATAGCCGTACTTGTCGGGCTCAAGCCCATCACCGTTCCGACCGCCACAGGCGAGTGGGACACCGATTACGAGGCCAAGACCGCCGCCGCGCTCGACGTGCTGCGCTCTCACAGCTTTGCCGCCGTACACCTCGAAGGCCCCGACGAGGCCACGCACAACCACGACCTCGAGCACAAGATTTACTCTGTCGAGTGCCTCTCTGAGCGCGTGGCGAAGCCGCTGTGCGAAGAGCTCAGGGCGCGCGGCGAGGACTTCCGTCTGCTGATTCTCTCCGACCACCGCACGTTCATGCGCAACGGCGCGCACGGTGCGACGCCGGTGCCCTTCATGATTTACGACAGCCGCGAAGCCACCGCCGGTTCCGGCCTGGGTTACACCGAGAAAAACGGCGAGCAGGGGCCCTTCCTCAAATCCGGCACTGAGCTGATGCCGCTGCTCTTCTCAAAATGAGCGCCGTGCAGGCAAGGGCCTGCGCAAAGCTCAATCTCTCCCTCGACGTGCTCGGCGCGCGCGTCGACGGCTTTCACGAACTGCGAATGGTGATGCAGAGCTGCACGCTCGCCGACGACGTCGCGGTGGAGAGCGCAAGCGCGGGTGACTACTTCGCGCACACGAACCGAACCTACATCCCCACGGGCGACAAGAACGTTGCCGTCAAGGCCGCCCGGGCCTATTACGACGCGTTGGGCCGCGAGGGCGGGGCGCACATCACCATAACAAAGCGCATCCCCGTCTGCGCCGGGCTCGGCGGCGGCTCGTCCGACGCGGCCGCTGTGCTGCGTGCGCTCAACGAGCTCAACGGCGGCGCGCTGAGCGAGGCGCGTCTCGCGGAGATTGCGCTCAGCGCGGGCAGCGACGTGCCTTTTTGCCTCATGGGCGGCACCGCGCTGGCCGAGGGCCGCGGCGAAGCGCTCACGCCGCTCACGCCGCTGCCGGAAACGGACGTCGTCATCTGCATGCCGCACTTCTCCTGCTCCACGCCGGAGCTCTTCAAGCGCATCGACGCGCGGCGCAGCCGCTGTCACCCCGACACTGCGGGGCTTTTGAAAGCGCTGGAAGCGGGCGATGTGCGCGGCGTGGCACAGCGCATGTACAACGTCTTTGAGGACGTGCTCGACTCGCGCGCGGCGCGCCAGGTGCGGGACATAAAGCTGCTGCTCCTCGACCACGGCGCGTTCGGCGCGGCGATGAGCGGCTCGGGCAGCGCGGTTTTCGGTCTCTTCCCGGACACCGGGACCGCGCAGGGCGCGCGGCGCGCAGCCGCCGCCATCTGCCGCGAGACCTTCCTCGCAAAAACCAACTGAGCACTGCCGGCAGATGCAAAAAGGACAGGTAAAGAGCCTGTCCTTTTTCTCTTATCAGACGCACAGCAGCGCGACAAGGTACGGCACGCCGCCGCACAGCAGGGCCAGCAGCGCACCGACAGCGTTGCAGCGCGAACCGTGGCCGGATTCCTCCCAGGCGTCAAAGCGACCGCGCACGGCAGATATCGCCGGAAGCAGCCGCGTGAGGCCGATAAACGCCACGCCAAAGGCCACGACCAGGCCAAGCAGGCTCCCGCCGATGCGGCTGCTCTCAGACACTCCGCTCTGGCCCATCGCCAGGCCGGACACGACGCCGATGACAGCCCCGGCCAGCATCCAGATTGCGCCGAAGAGGCGCAGCCGGCCCATGTCCGCTGTCTCGTCCGGCTTCCAGACGTCGCTCTTTTTCTTGGGCGGCCTGCCGCTGCTGTCCTCTTCCGGACTCCCCGGCACCGGACGGCTGTCATTGCTCATAGCGCTCCTCCTAACTGACACAATCGCCCCGGGGCCGCGCCTCGGGGCGATTTGCCGACTGTAAATTTACCGTTGACCCTTGTCGTAGGGTATGCCCTCCGCCTTAGGCGCGCGGGAGTTCTTGCTGGTAAAGGCAAGGACTATGAGGGAGATGATGTACGGCATCATGTTGTACACGCCGCTCGGGAGGTTGAGCGCAACGAGGAAGTCGAAGCCCGAGTACACGTTGCTCAGGGCGCGGAAGAGGCCGAAGAGCAGTGCCGCAAGGCCGATGCGCAGCGGCTTCCACTGGCCGAAAATCATGACGGCGAGGGACAGGAAGCCGAATCCGGCGACGCCGTATTCAAAGCGCCACTCGCTGACGCCGGCGGTGATGTACACTATGCCGCCGAGGCCGCCGAGCAGTCCGGAGATAAGCACGCCCGCCCAGCGCATCTTGTAGACGTTGATGCCCAGCGAGTCCGCCGCCTGCGGGTGCTCGCCGCAGGCCATGAGCCGCAGGCCGAAGCGCGTCTTGTACAGCGTTATATAGGACGCCACAAGCGCTATGACGGCCACGGGCATAAACCAGTTGAACTCAAAGCTGCCTATATTCACAAGCAGGGCCTTCTTGGGCTCGATGTACTGGATGATGGAGCTGACGTCGTTCGGGTTGGCCGCAGTGTTGACGGCCTTGACTATGACCGTCGCCGCGGCGGTGCCCAGTATGTTCAGCGCCGTGCCGACAATCGTCTGATCCGCCTTGAAGTTTATACAGGCCACTGCGAGCAACACCGAGTATATCATGCCTGCAATCATGGCGGCGAGTATCGTCGCGAGGATGATAACAATCGCGGGCTGTCCGGCCAGATACTTCATGGCGAACGCGCCGCCCATGGCGCCAATTACCATGATGCCCTCGAGGCCGAGGTTGATGACGCCGCTGTGCTCAGCAAAGCAGCCGCCCAGAGCCACCAGTACGAGGACGGAGGCGAATATGATGGTGTATTGCAAAAGCAGAATCATTGCTCGCCACCTCCTTTCCCGGCTTCGTCAGCCGGCGGGTCGGGACTGTCCGGCGGCGTATCGGCCGCCTCAGCCGCGCGGGCCTTCTGGAGGGCCTTCTCCTCGCGCTTGGCAGCGACGGAGCTCATGACGTACTTCATAAACAGCGTGAAGCCGCACAGGTAGATGATAAGCGCGCTTATGAGGTCGGATATCTGCGAGCAGTAGAAGCTGCGGTCGACATACGCGCCGCCCATGGTGATGTGTTGGATGAAATAGCTCGCGAAGATGGTGCCTATCGGGTTGAGACCGCCGAGGAAGGCGGCGGCGATGCCGTTGAAGCCCATGGCCGGGACGGAGGAGGTGCTGCAGTTCCACTGCTCATAGCCGGTGAGGTAGAGCGTGGCAGCGCCCAAGCCGGCCAGCGCACCGGAGATAATGAGCGTCAGTATGATGTTGCGCTTTTCCTCCATGCCGGCGTACTTCGCGGCGTCCTTGTTGTTGCCGGTCGCGCGCAGCTCATAGCCGAGCTTCGTCTTGCTGAGCGTGACCCAGACCATTATGGCCAGGATGACGGACAGCGGTATGGCGAGCGTGACATACTGGTTGCCGTTGAACAGCGCATCGAGCCCCAGCGTGGGGATGAGCGCGCTCGAGTTGGCGGTCGAAAGCTGGATTGTGTATGGACTGGTCGGCTCCTTGACGAGGTTTAGCAGCATATTTACCAAATACAATGTTATCCAGTTGAGCATTATGCCGGAGATAACCTCGTTGACGTTGCAGTAGCTCTTGAGCAGGCCGACAATCGCGCCGAGCACCGCGCCGGCGAGCATCGCGAAGATGATGCACGCCCACCAGGGCATCCCCCAGGCGAGGGCCGCATAAAGCCCGGCGCCCGCGCCCGCGCAGTACTGCCCGGCGGCGCCGATGTTGAAGAGGCCCACCTTGTAGGCGAAAAGGATACTCAGCGCGCACAGCAGCAGCGGGGCCGTCCTCGAGAGCGTGTTGCCGAAATAGCGCAGCTGCGACTCGGGCCGCGAATAGGTGAAAAAGTTCTTGACGACGTCGACTATGGCCTCCCACGCGCCCGACGGCTCGATAAACAGCAGGACTATATAGCCGACCAGCAGGCCGAGGATGATGCAGACGAGCGCGGCTACGATGGACTGCACCGCCGGGTACGACCAGAAGGAACGCTTCGGCTTATTCATTGGCGGCCTCCTTCCTCTTCGCGCCGGCCATGTAGAGGCCGAGCTCCTGCGTGGTGGTGGTCTTGGGATCGAATTCGCCGACGATCTCGCCCTCGTACATGACGAGGATACGGTCGGAAAGGCTCATGACCTCGTCGAGCTCCAGCGAGACGAGCAGGACTGCCCTGCCCGCGTCGCGTTCGGCAACTATCTGCTTGTGGATGTTCTCGATTGCGCCGACGTCGAGGCCGCGCGTGGGCTGCACAGCGACGAGGAGCTCCGGGTCCTTGTCTACCTC
>CAYXVA010000017.1:0-10996 GCA_964467975.1 uncultured Oscillospiraceae bacterium
TCATGAAGGTTGAAGGCATGCACTGCGGCGGCTGCTCCGGCCGCCTCAAGAGGACCCTCGAGGCCCTGGATGGCGTCGAGAGCGCCGAGGCCAGCCACGAGGACGGCACCGCTTCCGTCGTCTGCAACGACACCGTGACCGACGAGACCCTCAAGGCCGCCGTCGAGGGCGCGAACTTCACGTTCGTCAGCATTGAGACCGTTGCCTGAGTCGACAACATACACGGCGCGCTGTGCGCGCTGAAAAAAGAGTGGGGCTGGGGCCTTTTCGGGCCCCATAGCCCCGCTTTTTTGATTTGCCCGAGCAATTTCGGAAAGGGCGGCGCAAGAGCGCACAAAGCGCGCATAATAATGCCTGCGAAGGCCAACTTAAAGATACAAGGACGGTAATGACTATGAGAGCATATGAGCGGCTTTTAAATTACGTGAAGGTCCACACTGCCAGCGCCGAGGGCGTTGAGAGCTCGCCGACGACACAGCGCCAGTTCGACTTGGCCCGGCAGCTGTGCGATGAGCTGCGCTCGCTCGGCGTGGAGGACGCGTATGTCTCCGAAAACTGCTACGTCTACGGCCACGTCGCGGCCGCGCCGGGCTGTGAGGCCGCGCCCGTGCTTGGGCTTATCGCGCACATGGACACGTCCCCGGACTTCTCCGGCGAGAACGTGAGAGCGAGGCTGATACCCGATTACGACGGCGGAGACGTGGAACTCGGTCACGGGCGTACGCTGAGCGTGAAGAGCTTTCCGCACTTGCCCTCGCTCGCGGGCAGGACGCTCATCACGGCGGGCGGCGACACGCTGCTCGGCGCGGACGACAAGGCGGGCATAGCCGAGATAATGACGCTCGTCGAGGAACTCGGCAGCTCCGGAACAAAGCACGGGCGCATCGCCGTGTGCTTCACCCCCGACGAGGAGGTTGGGCGCGGCACGGCCTGCTTTGACCTCGAGCGCTTCGGCGCGGACTTTGCCTACACGGTGGACGGCGGGCCGGAGGGCGAGATCGTCTGCGAAAACTTCAACGCGCTCTCGGCGGTTGTGGATTTTTGCGGCGTGAACGTGCACACGGGCTCGGCGAAGGACACTATGGTCAACGCCGCGCTGGTCGCCATGGAGCTCAACGCCATGCTGCCTGCGGCCGAGACGCCGCGCCACACCGAGCTGCGCGAGGGCTTTTACCATCTAACGGGCGTCGAGGGCAGCTGCGAGCGCGCGCAGTCGCGCTATATACTGCGCGACCACGACGCGGCAAAGCTGGCCATGCGCGGCGAGACGCTCATGCACGCGGCCAAGTGCTTAAACGAGAAGTACGGCGAGGGCACGGTCACAGTCACGCTGCGCGAAGGGTACAAGAACATGCTCGACAAGATACTCCCCGAGCACGCGCATCTGATAGAGAACGCGAAGAAGGCCGCGCGAGAGGCGGGCGTTGAGCCGTTTATGCGCATAATGCGCGGCGGCACGGACGGCGCGGAGCTCTCCTGGCGTGGGCTGCCCTGCCCGAACCTGGGCACCGGCGGCTATGCCTACCACGGCCCCTACGAGCACATCACCGCCGAGGGTATGGACAAGTGCGTTGAAATATTGAAAAACCTCTGCGCGCTGTACGCGTGAGCACGCACGGGCCGTGTTGAAGAATGCGGCGTTTTGAGGTATACTAACACTTACGCGATTATTTCCGAAAGGGGGGACAAGGCGTGTCAAGGGCCAATCAGGGCAAATACTGGTCGGCGTCGCTGCTCAAAAAGCGCGGCTGGACGGACGGGCAGATGCGCGAGCTTCTCCCCAAGCCGCGTTATATACACACGCCAAGCACGCCGCAGGGGCTGCGCGTCTGGGAGAAGGCCGACGTGCTCAAGGCCGAGCGCAGCGGCGACTTTGTAAAGGGCCGCAGCGCGAAAAAGCCCAAGGCGCCTACAGCCCCCGCGCCCGACGCCGAAGCCGCCGCCGGGGCGCTCGAGTCAGCCTGGGAGGGCGCTGAGCGCGGCGATGACGCCGCCTGGCGCCTCGCCGGGCACTACCACCGCGCCCTGACAGGTCGGGTGAGCACGGCGCGCTCCGGCAAGTGGCTCTCTCCGACCAAGGCAGAGGCGTGGCTGGGTGACTTCCTCACGCTCGAGAGGCGATGCAGCTCAAAGACGCTGCTTGAAAAGCTCAAGACCTTCCTGCGCGCCTGGGTGTGTATAGGCGCCGAGGGCGAAAACCCCTCGTGCGCGCGGGTGCGCGAGCGCTACGCCTTTGTGCTGCACGCCGCTGCGGCGCAGGTGCTTGCCGACTTCCGGGAACAGCACCCGGAGGCGGACGTGGACGCGTTTTTGGGCGCGAAGGGCTTCCCGGAGAACATGCTGCTCTCCGACGGCCTGGGCGCGGTGTGGTCCGTCTGGTACGTGCCGCAGGCGATACAGACAAGCCTGAAGCTGCTCATAGCGCTCAACCCCAAGGACGAGTACCCCGAGGCGCGCGCCATGCACCGCCACTTTGTGCTGCACATAGGCGGCACCAACACCGGCAAGACCTACGCCGGGTTCCAGCGGCTCATACGCGCCGGGACGGGCGTGTATCTCGCGCCGCTCAGGCTGCTCGCGCTCGAGGCGCAGGAGACGCTGCTCGACTACGGCGTGAACTGCTCGCTCTCCACCGGCGAGGAGCAGGACATCCGCGAGAGCGACACGCATCTGGCCGCGACGGCTGAGAAGCTGCCGCTCGAGCGGCACTACGACGTCGCAGTTGTCGACGAGTGCCAGATGATCTGCGACGCGCAGCGCGGCTACGCCTGGACGCGGGCGATACTCGGCGTACTCGCGCCGGAGGTGCACCTGTGCGCCGCGCCCGAGGCGAAGAACATCCTGATACGCCTCATCGAGAGCTGCGGCGACACTTGGGAGCTCGAAATGCACGAGCGCAGCACGCCGCTCGTGTGCATGACGCACACGGTGGACTACACGCGCGTGCAACCGGGCGACGCGCTTATAATCTTCTCCAAGGTCGGCGTACTCAGCGTGGCCGAGGACCTGCGCCAGAGCGGTAAGGAGCCTGCTATCATATACGGCGCGCTGCCCTACGCCACCAGGCGGCGGCAGATGGAGGGCTTCTTAAACGGCGACATGGAGTACATCGTCTCCACCGACGCCATAGGCATGGGCCTGAACCTGCCAATACGGCGTATCATCTTCATGGAGACGGAGAAGTTCGACGGCGTGGAGCGCCGCGCGCTCAAGCCCGAGGAGATAAAGCAGATCGCCGGCCGCGCGGGCCGCCGGGGCATGTACCCCAAGGGCTACGTTGGCGCGACGGACAACCTGGCGTTTATCCGCGCCGGGCTCGAGGCCGTCGTACCGCCGATACAGTACGCGGTCGTGGGCTTTTCCGATTTGGTTTTGCAGGGCGACTTTGACCTGCTCGAAGTGCTCACCGAGTGGAACAAGATGCCGACGGTGGAGCCATACCGCAAGCTTGACATCTCGCGGTACATCTCTATCATCTCCAAGCTGCGCGAAATGGGCTTTGTGCTGACCAAGGAGCAGGAACTGCGCGCGGCGAACATCCCGTTTGACGAGACTGAGGACGCGCTGCGCGACCTCTTCTTCCAGTTCCTCGGGCGCTGGCAGCGCGGCGAGGCGATAGAGCAGCCGGGCCTCGCCTTGGACGAGCCCACGCTCCCCGAGCTCGAGCAGTACTACCGCAAGCTGGACTTGTACTTCTCCTTCGCGCGGGCCTTCGACTGCGAGATAGACGAGGACGCGCTCTACGACACGCGCGAACGCGTGGCCGACCAGATAAACGAAATACTGCTGCACCGGCTGCGTAACAACATCCGATTCTGCGACCGCTGCGGGAAGGCGCTGCCGCTGCACCACCGCGGGCGGCTCTGCGACGACTGCTGGCGCAGGCTGCAAAGACAAAACGCCCACCGCCAACCCCGGCACTAAAGGACCTGGAGCGGCGGACTGGAGCGTAAATATGGCGCGAAAAGGGCCGGCAACTCGCCGGCCCTCAGCTTTTTGCGTTATCTGTACTTCTCCAGGAGCGAGACGAGCGCCTCGCCGTCTATGTTGCCGCCGGAAATCACGAGCGCGACGTTCTTCCCGCCTATGCGCTCGCCGTAGTCCATGACGGCGGCGACAGTGGTGCAGCTGCCCGCCTCGGCGATGAACTTCTCATCCCGCGCCATGAAGCACACCGCGCGGCCGACCGTGTCCTCGTTTACGGCAATGAGGTCGTCGACGTAGTCCTTCACGAGCCGGTAGCTGAGCGCGCCGACGCCGCCTATCAGCGCGTCGCATATCGAGTCCTCGCATGGGTATTCGGAGTAGAACACGCCGTCGGCGTAGGACTTTATCATGGCCGGGCACCTCTCTGTCTGAACGCCGACTATGCGTATGCCGGGCTTTATGGCCTTCGCTGCCACGGCGATGCCGGTGATAAGCCCGCCGCCGCCGACGGGGACGACAATCGTGTCTATCTCGGGGTTCTCATCGAGGATCTCGATGGCTATCGTACCCTGGCCGCCGTATATTTTCGGGTCGTCGTAGTAGGCGTCGATGTAGGTCATGCCGCGGCCTTGTATGTACTCCATGCCCAGGGCGTGGGCCTCGTCGTAGCCCCGGCCCATGAGCAGCACCTTGGCGCCGAAGTAGCGTATGCGGTCAATCTTGCTGTGCGGCGTGCCCTCGGGGACAATCACGACGGCGTTTTCAATCCCGAGCAAGCTCGCGGCATAGCTCACGGAGCTGCCGTGGTTGCCCGAAGAGACGGTCGCGACGCCGCGAGAGCGCTCTTCGCTCGTGAGCGTGAGCATCTTGTTGAGCGCGCCGCGAATCTTGAAGCTCTTGGCGCGCTGTAGGCTCTCGAGCTTGAAGAAATAGCGCCGCCCGTTTTCGCCGAGGTAGAAAGACTGCTCCAGAAGCGTGCACCGCACATACGGGCGTATGCGCTCGTAGGCTGCCTTTACCTCGTCAAAGCCGAAGGAAACTGCCTGCGAACCCATCACAGCGTGTCCAGGAAGCGCTCAAAGACGCCGTTCCACTCCTCGGGGTACTCGTAGAACATCAGGTGCCCGCCCATGACGTGTATCTTGTAGCCGGGCAACTGCTTTTCGACAAAGGGCTTCGCCACGTCCTGCCAGTGCTCGGCGATGAACATCATGGCGGGCATTGTCGCGCCCGTCTCCTGCGCCGTTTCAAGGTAGTTCGAGAAGATGGCGTCGCAGAAGAGCGCGCGGCATATCCAGTACGGCGTGCGCGAGGACATGTCGAGAAGGTACTCAAGCTCGGCCGGCTCCATCTCGTGCTGTATCATCGTGCCGGCGGCGTATTCGCTGAAGAAGGCGCGAGTGCCCTCCGGCGAGGTCAAGAGCTCGGTCGCGACGGCGGAGAGCTCGGCGATGGTGCCCTCGGTCCACCAGGCCGGGTCGGGGGAGAGGGGCAGCGGGGACATGTCTATGAACGCCGCGCCGCGCAGCTTGGCCCTGCCGAACTGGCGGATGTAGCTCCACACGTCCAGGTTGCCGGTGCTCCAGCCGACGAGTACAACGCCGTCAAGGCCGAGCGCGTCTATGAGCGCGGCCAGGTCCCGGCCGTGGGTCAGATAGTCGTTGCCGTCCACGGTTTTGGACGAGTAACCTTGCCCGCGCGGGTCTATGGCTATGACGCGGTATTTGTCGGAGAAATACTCTATCTGCGCGCGGAAAATTTCGCCCGAGAAGGTCAGGCCGGGGATGAATATGAGCGCGCTCCCCTCGCCCTTTTCCCAGAAGTGCAGCTCCACCCCGGGGGAAACGGTGATATATCTGCTTTCAATGCGGTCCTTTGCCATAACACATATCTCCTACACATATCTAGTTTCCGGGCGTGACAGGCGCCCGATACGAAGATGATAGCACAAGTTACTGGGAATTTCCACGTTTTTCGGCCGGCGCGGCCTTTTCCCGGCTGATAAACTCTGTGAATTGCGTCGCGTCCATCGGAGGCAGACAGCTGTGGCCCCGGCACACGTAGAAAGCGGTACCGCCGTGCAAGAGCGCATAGCCCTCCGACGGCCCGGGGAGCACGCGCACCGCGGCGTCGGGCGGCAGAAGAAGGGGCAGGGAGGAAAAGTCCTCGCCGCCGTCTTTGGGCACGACCGTGATGTGCACCGGCGGCTCGAAATAGTCGGAGAGTGCGATTAGGAACATGGCGTATCCCGCCGGATATTGCGCCGCCTCGCCGGACATATAGTCAAGCTGGCGCTCGAGAAGCTCATGCGCCGTCCCGTCGGGCACGAGGGCGTCGAGGCGCACGAGATTGAAGGCCATCAGCGAGTTCCCGCTGGGAACGGCCCCGTCGTAACAGTCCTTTGGCCTGAATAGCAGCTCCTCGTGCTCCTTGCCGTAAAGATAGAAGCCGCCGTGCTCCGCGTCGAAATACAGCTCCACCGTCCGTGCAAGCAAGCGCTGCGCGCGGCTGAGATAGCGGTCGCTCAAAGTCGCGTCATACAGTGAAAGCAGCGCGAAAATATAGCTCGCGTAGTCGTCCAGAAAACCGCTCTCGCCGCGCTTGTTTTCGCGAAAACTGACGTAGAGCGTGTCGCCGCAGCACAGCTGCGCCTCTATAAATTCCTGCGCGCAAAGAGCATGCTCGAGATATTTCCGATCGCCGGTGCACCTGTACAGGCTGCACAGCGCGGCGATCATCAGGCTGTTCCAAGCCGTCAAAATCTTGTCGTCCGTGGCAAGCGACGAGCGCTGCCGCCTGTATTCGCGCACCGCGGGCAAAAGTGCGTCCAGGCTGCCGTCGAAGCGCCGCGAGCGCAAAAGGTTGGGTATGCTCTTGCCGTGGAAGTTCCCGGAGGGAGTGATGTCGAACCGCTCGCAGAATGCCGCGCCGTCCTCGTCGCCGAGCAGCTGCGTGAGCTCTGCGGGGGTAAAGACGTAGTACTTGCCCTCCTCGCCGTCGCTGTCGGCGTCCTGGGCGCTGTAAAAGCCACCTTCGGGCCCGGACAGCTCATGCAGGACGTATTCCGCCGTCTTAACCGCCGCGTCAAGGTAGAGGCTCTCGCCGGTGAGGCCGTGGGCGCGGCAGTAGGCGAGAATGAGCAGGGCGTTGTCGTAGAGCATCTTTTCAAAGTGCGGAACAAGGTACATGCGGTCGGTGGAGTAGCGGCAAAAGCCGTACCCTACGTGGTCGAAGAGCCCCCCGGCGTACATCTGCCGCAGCGTGACCTCCGCCATGTTCAGGCACTCGCCTACGCCGTGCTTGGCGTACTGCTGCATCAGGAAGAGAAGGTTGTGCGGCGTGGGGAATTTCGGCGCGCCGCCAAAGCCGCCGTACTGCGCGTCAAAGTTCTGCCGGTACCACCTGACGGCCCGTTCGGGCAGCTCCTCGCCGGCCCCGGCCCCGGAGACCGGCGCGCGGTTTTCCCGCAAAGCCGCCGCGAGCTCTTCCGCCGGGCGGAGCAGGGCGTCGCGGTCGTTTTCCCACTTGCTGTGGATGGACAGCAGGAGCTCTTTGAAGCCGATAGAGCCGTAACGGCTGGTTTTGGGGAAGTAGGTCCCGGCAAAGAACGGCTCTTTTCCCGCCGTCATAAAAATACTGGCGGGCCAGCCGCCGCTGCCCGTGAACGCCTGGCAGACCGTCATATAGACGCTGTCGATGTCGGGCCGCTCTTCCTTGTCCACCTTGATTGAAACAAAATAACGGTTCAGGATTTCGGCGATTTCCGAGTCGGAAAAACTTTCGCGGGCCATCACGTGGCACCAGTGGCAGGTGCTATAGCCAATGCTCAGAAATATGGGTTTGTCCTCGCTCTCGGCCTTGCGGAAGGCCTCTTCGCACCAGGGGTACCAGTCCACCGGATTCTCCGCGTGCTGCAGAAGATATGGGCTCGTCTCGTACTTCAAATGATTGCTCATTTTACCGCCTCGCTTCCTTCAAATTCCCCGTCGCCGGGTTGTCGATAAGCCTGCCGTCCTCGGTAAAGCGCGAGCCGTGACATGGGCAGTCCCAGGAGTGTTCGCTCGCATTCCACTTGAGGGTGCAGCCCATGTGCGGGCAGCGCCTAACGCCGGGCGTCAGCAGCCCGACGGCCGCTTCAAGCGCGTTGACGGCCAGCTGCGGGTGGAGTACCGTACGGGAGGGCGAAAAGAGTTCCGCATAAGGGTTCGGCTTTCCCTGTACGAGGTCGCACAGCAGCGACGCCGCGGCCATGGATGAGGTCATGCCCCACTTGTTGAACCCGGCGGCAACGTACAGGCCGTTGGTGCAAGCGGAGTAGGCGCCGATGTACGGGATGCCGTCGAGCGTCATGCAGTCCTGTGCCGCCCAGCGGTATCTTTCGACGGCGTCGGGATAGTGCCGCTGCGCAAAGCCGCACAGCTCCTGCCAGTTCCCGCCCTTTTTGCCCGTGCGGTGGTCGCCGCCGCCGATGAGCAGCAAATTCTCAAAGTTGCGAAATGACATGCCCTTTGCCGCCTCGTCCACGTACATGCCGTCCACGTACGGCGCGTTTTCGAGGGAGAGCACATAGGAGCGGTGTTGGTACAGCTTGAGAAAGTAGCTTCCGTGTTTGTTGAGGAACGGAAAGTGTGTGGCCACGATAATTTTTTCGGCGCGGATTCTACCGCGGTCGGTGACGGCGGTAGTGCCGGTGAGAGAGCGAACGGCGGTGTGCTCATATATGTGCAGTCCTTTTGAAATGGCGGCGGCAAATTTGAGCGGGTGGAACTGCGCCTGGTTGTGGAACCTCACGGCGCCGGCGACGTGGAACGGCAGCGGCAGCCGGTCCACGAGCTCTGCGCGAAAGCCCAGCTTCTCAAGCGCCTCGACCTCGCGCTCGAGTTTTTTGCGGTCGTCAAGGGAGTAGACATAGGCGTCTTTCTCTTCAAACGCGCAGTCAATGCCGTCGCACAACTCGCGGTATTTGTCCAGCGCGGCCTCGTTGGCGCGCAAATACTGCGCGGCGCGCTCGACTCCGTACCGGCGTATAAGCCCGTCATAAATGAGGCCGTGCTGCGAAGTTATTTTGGCGGTAGTGTTTTTCGTTATCCCGCTGCACACGGTCTCAGCCTCCGCGAGCACATAACCTACTCCGGCCTGATGCAGCATGTATGCGCACAGCAGACCCGCCATGCCGCCGCCGACAATCAGCACGTCGGTCGTAATATTCCCCTCCAGCCGTTCAAAGCCCGGACGCTCCGACGTCTGTTCCCAAAGTGATGCCAAACTGCCGCCTCCTAAGAATAGTTTTATGAATATTGTCTATCAAACGGCGAAAACTATTCACACATCACACATAAGGAGCGATTTTATGTTCAAGCATGAAAAGCAGCTGTTTCACCCGGTCGGAGTTGAGAGGCCGAATCCCCAGTATGCGGTGCTGCTCCAAGAGCAGCTGGGCGGCGGAAACGGCGAGTTGAAGGCGGCTATGCAGTACATGTCGCAGAGCTTCCGCATTAAGGACCAGAAAATCAAAGACCTGTTCTTGGACATCGCCGCCGAGGAACTCGGGCATATGGAGATGGTGGCGCAGACTATCAATCTGCTCAACGGGCATGACGTGGACGCGGCCGCCGTGGGCGCGGGCGAAATACAAAGCCATGTCCTGCTCGGCCTCAATCCGGGCCTTATCAACGCGTCGGGTTACTCGTGGACGGGCGACTATGTCACCGTGACCGGCGACCTGTGCGCCGATTTGCTCTCAAATATTGCGTCCGAACAGCGCGCGAAGGTTGTATACGAGTACCTGTATCGCCAAATCGAGGACAAAAAAGTGCGCGAAACCATCGACTTCCTCCTCAACCGCGAGGAGGCGCACAACGCAATGTTCCGCGAGGCGTTCAACGAGGTGCAGGACACCGGCTCCAACCGTGATTTCGGCGTCACGAAGGCCTCAAGGATTTACTTCGATATGTCGCAGCCGTCTCCGAACAACGCGTTCGGCGACACAAAGGCCCGCCCGACAAGTTTCAACGACCCTAACTGACCGGAATATGCAAAAACGCCGGGACAGGAAACACCCTGTCCCGGCGCTGTTTTCAGCCGCCGAGGTACGCTTTGCGCACCGCGTCGCTCTCTGCGAGCTCCTTGCCAGTGCCGCTGAGGTTTATCACACCGGTCTCCATGACGTACGCACGGTCGGCAACGGAGAGGGCCATCTGCGCGTTCTGTTCCACCAGGAGTATGGTGGTGCCGTTGGCGTGGAGTTTCTGGATTATCTCGAAAATCTGCTCCACGAGTATCGGCGCGAGGCCCATGCTGGGCTCGTCGAGCATGAGCAGCTTGGGCCGGCTCATCAGCGCGCGGCCCATGGCCAGCATCTGCTGCTCGCCGCCGGAGAGCGTTCCCGCTATCTGACGCCGGCGCTCGGCGAGACGCGGGAACTGCGCAAAGACCTTCTCGAGTTCCTCGGCCGGCGCGCCGCCGCTCTGGGTGTATGCGCCCATGTCGAGGTTCTCCTGCACGGTCATTTGCAAAAATATCCGCCGCCCTTCGGGCACCTGGGCCAGGCCGCGCTGCACTATCTTGTGCGGCGGCAGGCGGGAGATGTTCTCGCCGCAGAACTCTATGCTGCCGGTCTTGGAGCGCAGCAGGCCGGATATTGTCTGCAGCGTGGTGCTCTTGCCCGCGCCGTTTGCGCCTATCAGCGTGACGACCTCGCCCTCGTTGACCAGGAAGGACACGCCCTTTATGGCGTGTATCGCGCCGTAGTATACATTTATATTATCTACTTTGAGTATCTCGCCCACGGCTTACGCCCCCTTCTTCCGGCCGAGGTAGGCCTCTATCACCACAGGGTTGGACTGTATGTCCGCCGGCGTGCCCTTGGCGATAACCTTGCCGAAATTCAGCACGCATATGCCCTCGCAGATGCCCATGACCAGGTTCATGTCGTGCTCTATGAGCATAATGGCTATCTGGAAGGTGTCGCGTATCTTGATGATGTTCTCCATGAGCTCGGCGGTCTCGCTCGGGTTCATGCCCGCGGCGGGCTCGTCGAGGAGCAGCAGGCTCGGGTTTGTGCCCAGCG
>CAYXVA010000018.1:0-10960 GCA_964467975.1 uncultured Oscillospiraceae bacterium
GCGGCGGGCGCGTTAGCGCCAAACTGCGGTCGGCGATGGGGTAACTAAATACAAGTTTAGGGATGCCAGCCTGTACAGTCTGTAGGACTTGGGTCAAAACGCACCATATCGTACCGACTCGCACCAAAGCGCTTTTTCTTCTGGGTATGGGGCGCTTTCTTTTGTCTTGTCAAAAGAAAGCGCCCCATAAAACTCCGCGGCAGATGTCGCCACGCCCCTGGCGTCATGTAGGCCGGGGCCCATATTTACTTATTTTCTCGCCTGCGTGAGGGGAAGCAGACGAAAACATTGCACGCAGCACAGTAATGAGAGACGAGCCTCGCCATTCCAAAAAGGTTTTTTTCAGCGTAAAACCCGCCTTTTTCCGGCTCTGGCACGCCAACATCTTGCGGCTCCGGGTTCCACGGCACATACGCGGGGTTTTGTATATAGCCAGGCTCCATTTCTTTACCGCAGTATGGACAGGTCAACTGCCGTCACCTCCATTGTCGTTATCAGCAGTGCAGTTTAATTGGAAATAATTCGTTTAATACTTGTTTATCCTTAGATTCCGCTTACTCACAAATAGCGTGCTTGACGATAATGGGTGTTCAATTTTCCTCCAGCCACTTGGCCAGATACACGCGGTCTATTTTGTCGTTGGCGTTGTGGGGGAGTTGGGCCATTGTCACGACGCGGGTGGGCATCATGTAGGCGGGGACGGCGCCGCGCAGTTCTCTTCTGACGGTGCGCATGTTTATCTCCTCCGCAGCCTCGACGAAGAGCACTATCTCCTGCCGGGGCTTGTCGAACACGGCGCAGACGTTCTCCGCGCCGGGGAGCAGCATCGCCGCGGCCTCTATCTCGCCGAGCTCTATGCGGTTGCCGCGCAGCTTTATCTGCCCGTCGCGGCGACCCGAGTACATGAGCTCACCCCGCTCGTTCCACCAGCCGAGGTCGCCCGTGCGGTAATAGCGCGTGGGGTAGGCGCGGTTGTCCGGGTCGGAGACGGTCGCGGCCGCGGTCTTTTCGGGGTCGTTCCAGTAGCCGAGCAGTATCCCGCTGCCGGAGACGCATATCTCGCCCGTCTCGCCGGGTTTCACCGCCTTTCCGTCCTCGCCGAGCAGCAGGACGTGCATGTCCGGCAGCGGCGAGCCTATCGGCAAGGGCTCCGAGTCGGCAAATTCGCGGTTCACGACGTACGCGGTGCACACGTCCGTCTCGGTGGGGCCGTAGAGGTTTGCAAACACCCGTCCGGGCAGCACGCGGCGCCAGACGTTGAGCTGTTTGTTCGGCATGACCTCGCCGGCGAAGGCTATAGTTTTCAGCGCGGGGAGCTCCACGCCCTCGAGCGCGCCGGAGTTTGCGACGTTTATCATGACCGTCGGCACCCAGTAGATGTGCGTGACGGCGTTGTCGCGCAGGAACTCGGGCAGCTTGTTCGGGAAGTGGAAGAGCGCCTCGGGCGCCAGGATAAGGTGCCCGCCGCAGCGCATCGCGCCGTAGACGTCCATGACGGAGACGTCGAAGTAGAGCGGGGCCTGGTTGGCTATGACCGTCTCGCTCGTCCAGCCGAAGGTCCGCTCGGCCCAGCGCGCGAAGAGCAGCACGCCCCGGTGCGGTATGGTCACGCCCTTGGGCGTGCCGGTGGAGCCGGAGGTGTACATCACATATATTGGGTCGGAGTCCGTGACCGAAGCCAGCGCAGCGCTTATCGCCGCGTCGTCGGCTTCGTGCGCGCACAGCTCGTCGAGCGTAAATACGCGGAAATCGCCCGGGATGCCCTCGAGGTTCTTCGCAAGCGTCTCGTTCGTTATCACGGCCGAGGGCACGAGGTTTGCGATTATCTTCTCGAGCCTGCCGCGCGGCGTGGCGGCGTCGGTGGGGACGTAGGTGCGTCCGGCGTACATCGCCGCGCAGAAGCCCGTCACCATGTCCGCGCTCTTGGGCAAGTAGACCATCACCGGCGCGCGGGATGTAAGAGAGTCGATGAGCGCGCTCGCCGCGCACCGGGCGCGGGTGCGCAGTTCGCGGTATGTGAACGTCGTTTCCGCGTCGCTTACGGCCTTGTTGTCGGGATAGAGCTCATACGAGCGCTCGAGCAGGCAGACGGCAGAGTTCATGCTTATTCCTCCCCGAAGGTGATTGTGAGTGTGCTGGGGCTGGCGCTGTAGCAGGTAAAGACGGTCTCGCCGCTTTCGTTCGTTTCGCTGCTCCAGCCCTCGCTGTCGGTGTGGGCCGCGCCGGAGACGGCGCACTCCATCATGCCGCCCTCGGCGAACTTCACGGTCGCGCCGGTGTCGGTAGCGGAGATCGCAGCGGGCAGGTTCACGCGCGTGAGGTGCGTCCCCTCCTCGGCGTGATCGCCGCTCGTGATGCTCACCGGGCGGTTAAGGGAGACGTATATCTCGTCCCCGTCGCGGTGCCAGACGTCGGCGTCGACGGTGAGGTCGAGGCCGGCGAGGGCTTCGCCGAGGGAGATGCGCGCGCCGGTGGAGGCCTGGTAGGCCCCGTCGTACATGGCGGCGAGGCTGCTCTCCGCCCCCGCCGTAAGCGTGAGGTCAAAGCTCCCGTCCGAATAGCCGCCGCTGGTGGAAAGCGTCATGTTGTAGGCCGCGGCGGTGGCGTACATGAGCTGGTTTTCCATGACGAAGCTGTAGCCGTGCTTTTCGCGGAAAGCCTGCACCGTCTCGATGTTGGTGCGGGCCGCGTCCGGGCTGCCGGCGGTGAAGTCGCAGTGGTAGTACACGGCGATGGGCATATCCCAGCGTGCGGAGATGTCCGACCACTCGGTGCTCCCGTAGCAGACGGTTGAGCAGTTTTGAAGCAGGATAGTGCGCTCGCCGTCCACCGTGAGGTAGAAGGGCAGGGAGATAACGTTGCGCGCGCTGTACTGCGGCACGGGGTTTGCGTCGCCGGAGACGCCGTAGCCGGTGTCAAAGAGTATGCCGTTGTTCCACAGCGAGAGGAGACTCTGCTGCGGGCTGAGCGTGCTGGTGTACCAGGTGTGCTGGTTCGCACCTATGCCCTCGGTATTGAGGCCGTAGCTGCGCATGGCCTCGAGCTGGTGCTGGAGCTCATAGTTTTCGCGCTCGGCCGAGGCGTAGGAGTTGGTGTAGAAGTGTACGCCGACGTAGTAGCCGTGCTCCTTGAAGTAGTCGAGCTGCTGCTGCAAGCTCTCGCGGCCGGAGTAGTACTCGCTGTCTATCGGGTAGTTGATGCCGTACTCGAGGTAACCGCAGACGAGGTCGGTTATCCCGTCGCCGTTTATGTCGGCGAAACAGGGCACGCAGTTGTTGCCGAACTTGGCGTTGTAGTTGCCCTTGTAGTTCATCTCATTGAGCTCTATATATCCCGCGGCGTCGAAGCCGCTGCCGTTGTTTATCAGCCGTGCGATATAGCCGTCGAAGGTGCCGAGAGCGAGGTCGTTCGTGCCGTCGCCGTCCAGGTCGTATATCCGCGGCGCGACCCAGTTGCCCTCAACGCCGTAGGCCGTTATCTCCTCGGCGCTCCCGACGCTCAGCCTGCGCGTGCTCGTGCCGTAGTACACGAGCAGGCGGCGCTCGTTGGAGCCGACGGCGAGATCTGCCTTGCCGTCGCCGTCGAGGTCGCCGATGTCGGGCAGCGCCTGGGTGGTGAGGCCGGTCTCGAGCCAGAGCTCCGCCGGGGCGAATTTCAGAGAGCCCTCGCCGCGGAAAAGGTAGAGGTTGCCGTCCGACGCGCCGCAGAGGATGTCGAGCTCACCGTCGCCGTCCACGTCGTAGACGGCCGGGGCGCTGTAGCCGCCCTCGGCGAGCGCGAGGTCGGCGACGACAACGCCCGCCTCAGTCGTGAGACGCTCGTCGTAGCCCGTACCCTTGTAGAAGTATATCTTCCCGTCGGCGCTGCCGCAGAGCAGGTCTAGCACGCCGTCGCCGTCGAGGTCGCCCAGCCAGGGGTAGGCGCGCTGATCAAAGCTCTCGTCGTCGGCAAAGTAGCTGCCGCCGTTTGCAATCTCGTACTGCGTCAGCCACTCGTCCCCGGCGGCGACGTGCGTGCCGGAGGAGTAGGCGCTCTCGTTGTAGTCCATCTCGAAGCTCATGGCGTCCTCGTTCTGCCCGAGCAGCGAGCTCACGGACTCGGCGTACAGAAACCAGGTGTAGGTGTTGCGTATGAGCGTGTAGCTGGGTATCTGGTTATACTCCTCGGCCATCTCGGCGAAAGCGACGCCCGAGCCGTTGGCGAAGCCGGTCTGCTCCTCGAAGTGCAGCTCCCAGCTCATTGCCGGGTTGCCGTGCGAGCCGAACACTCGCCAGACGCTGTATCCCACGGTGCGCTTGCTGACGAAGGAGGCGAAAGCGTTCTCGAGTATGCGCGCGCAGCTCAGGGCCGTATCGGAGAGCATGCGCTGCTCGTCCGTGCGGTTTTCAAGCGAGGTACCGAGGGTGTAGTACGGGTTTGGCAGCAGCCCCGAGCAGAAGAACACCCAGCCCTCGCCGTAGGCGTTCACCGTGCTCAGCGCGAGGCCGCGCCGCGAGCAGATGGTCGTGGCGGTGTCGGGCACCATGCCCACACCCCTGTAGAGCCCCTCGAGCTCGGGGAACTCGGTGTACGCCTCGTAGAGCGTGTAGAAGTCGCGGGTGACGTCCTGCACCTCCTGCAAATCCGCGCTCACGTCGGGGTACTCCATGTGGTAGGGATATTCCGAGACCTCGCTGAAGCTCTTCGCGCCGAAGAACTCCGCCGGGAAGAAGTCGTAAAAGCCGTTTGTGCAGTACACTGCCCCGCCCGCGGCGGCGAAGGACACGATCTCTTCGCACAGCTCCGCGGCGTTGGCAGCGGTCATTATGCTCTCGTCCGGGTAGAGGATGTCGTACCCGGCAAGGTCGTACTCGCCGGAGACGTCCACCGCCTCGGCGGCGAGGCCGAGCATGAGCGGCTGCTCAAAACGGGAGAGCGTGTCCTGCCAGTTGGCGGAATTGGACGTGCCGTCGTAGAGCACAGCCACATTCAGGCCGTAGTCGCCGCCGGTCGGGGCGGCCTCCGGCAGGTCGTTCTGGCGCACGCTGGTGCAGCCGGTGAGCAGCGATATTATAAGCGCGCACATGAGAGCAAGCGCTGCGAGCTTTTTCATATGACACCTCCGGGATACGTGTGACGTTCGCGTGCCGCGGCTTCGCGGGGGCAGTGTGTGGCAACTGTTATTTTACCACGCCCTGTCTGCTATTGCAACGCGCTTGTATTGGACGAGCGGGCGTGGTAGAATGTTGCCTGTATCACATTGTGGGAGGTAATTTTATGGATATTGCCGACTGCTCGGCCATATATTTCTCGCCCGGCGGCAGCACCGCGACCGTGGCGCGCACAGTCGCGTCCGGTCTCGGCGAGTGCCGCGAATACGACTTCACCTCGCGCGCGCAGCCGCTCGCGTTTACCGCAGGCGACGTCGTTTTAATCGCCGCACCGGTGTTCGGCGGGCGCATCCCCGGCGTATTCGCCGATTTCCTCGGCTCCGTCGACGGCGGCGGCGCGGCCGCCGTCGTGCTGGCCGTCTACGGCAACCGCGACTACGACGACGCGCTGCTCGAGCTCGCGGACACGGCGGGCTCGCGCGGCTTCAGGATCGTCGCCGCGGGCGCGTTCATCGCCCGCCACTCCATCGTGACGGAGATCGCCGCGGGCCGTCCCGACGAGCGCGACAAGGCCGCGATGGCCGATTTTGCCGAGCGGGTACGCGAAAAGCTCGCCGCGGACGACTTCACATCGCCCGCCGTCCCCGGCTCGCGCCCGTACAAGAAATACGGCGGCGTGCCGCTACACCCGAGCGCCAACCGCCAGCGCTGCGTGAAGTGCGGCAAGTGCGCCAGGGAGTGTCCCGTGGGCGCAATAGACCCCGACGCGCCCTTCAAGACCGACAGCGGCAAGTGCATCACCTGTATGCACTGCGTTTTCGCCTGCCCCAACTACGCGCGCAGCCTCAACCCCGTCATGCTCGCCGCAACCAGGACGGCGCTCAAAAAGTCCTGCGCCCAGCGCCGCGAGGCCGAGATGTTTGTCTGAAAGCGCGATTTTGTAAAGAAAAAGCCGCCCTGCCGGGCGGCTTTTTGCGCACTGTCACTTGTTGAGTTCCTCGACCACTTTCGTCACGATGTCGGCGCAGTGCTCGACGCCGAGCCGGCCGGTGTCCAGGCTCAGATCGAAGTTCTCGGCGGCGCCCCAGACGCGGCCGGTGTAGTGCCTGTAGTAAGTGCGGCGCTTGTCGTCCTTCTCCTTGAGGCGCTTGGCGGGCTTGTCGAGCGTTTCGCCGTAGAGGCGCACAATACGGTCGGCGCGAAATTCGTTGTCCGCGTGGAAAAACGTGTTGAGCACATCCGTGCGGTCGCGCAGAATGTAGTCCGAGCAGCGGCCCACGATAACGCAGTTCCCCTTCTCCGCGAGGTCGCGAATCACGTTGTTCTGCACGATGTAGAGCTGGTCGGACACCGGAAGCGTGCCTGGGTTGCGGCCGCTCTCGGCGCTCATAGCCCAGTTGAACAAAAACGAATTAGTGGAGCAGGCGTATTCGCCGCTGTCAAGGATATAGCTCTCAGCCAGTCCACTTTCAGCGGCAATTTTCTTGACAAGCTCTTTGTCGTAGTAGTTCCACCCCAGCTTTTCCGCTACAAGCCGGGCGACCGTCCTGCCTCCGGAACCAAACTGCCGGCTGACTGTTATAACTTTGATACTCATCCTTAACCCCCCTTTGGCTTTTGCAATTTTGCAATACTATTATAGCACATTTCTGTGAGGTTTGGAACAAAAAAAGCAGAATTTGCCGCGCAAATTTACCCTTACAAAAACGAAAAAAGTGTGTTATAATAACTTTATAGATAAATCCGGGGCGAATTTCCGCGTTCTCCCCGGGGATTTTTTACGAATGGAGGAGCTTTAGGTGTATTCGGTCGGGGAGCTTATAGTGTACGGGGGCACGGGCGTTTGTGAGGTTGAAGCCGTAGAGACGAAGGCCCAGCCCGGCGGCGGCGAGCGGCAGTATTACCGTCTGCGCCCGCTGTACCAGAGCGGCACTATCTCCGTACCCGTGGACGGCAAGGTCTTTATGCGGCCCGTCATCTCCCGCGAGGAGGCCGAAGCCCTGATAGACGCCATGCCGGATATGCCGACGCAGAGCTTTCACGAGAAGAACTTCACTCAGCTCGCCGCGCACTATCAGCAGCTGCTCTGCTCGCACGACTGCGCCGACATCGCCGGGCTCGTCGTGAGCATACACGCCAAAAAGCGCACAGCTGAGAGCGAGGGACGCCGCTTCGGGCAGATTGACGCCAAGTTCATGAAACGCGCCGAGACCCTCCTCTTCGGCGAGTTTTCCGCCGCCCTCGGCATCCCCTACGACGAGGTCGAGCCGTATATAGCGGGCAAATTCAGCGCAAAGGCGTGAGGTTTACCCGGCGCTCTTGAAACCGCCGTCAGGCGGCTTTCTGGGGCGCTTCCTTTTGTATTGCCAAAAGAAAGCGCCCCCGGAATTACCTAAATATAATGTCGTAATTTAATATATAAGAGAGCTCCCGGCGGAAATCCGCCGGGAGTTATTTTAATATTACGCCTTGTTGCGGACGGCTTCGAAGTCGTCCTGAATCTCTTCGCTCGGCTCTTTGGTGAGTAGGCTGACCATCACGATGCAGATGCACGAGAAGATGAACGCAGGCAGCAGCTCGTAGATGTCCCACACGCCGCCGAGCGGGCGGACGAGCAGATTCCACACAAAGACCATCACGCCGCCGCCTATCATGCCGGCAATCGCACCGGCGCGGTTCGTGCGCTTCCATAACAGGCTGAAGAGCATCAGAGGGCCGAAGGTCGCGCCGAAGCCGGCCCAGGCGAAGGAGACTATCGTAAATATGACGCTGTTCTCGTCGAGGGCTATCACAATGGCAATCACGCAGATAACCAGCAGCGCAAGGCGGCTCATCCAGAGCACGTGCTTGTCGGTGGCGTCCTTCTTCCAGAGGCCCTGGTAGATGTTCTTGGCAAACGCGCTCGCGGCGATAAGCAGATAGCTGTCCGAGGAGCTTATAGTCGCGGCGAGTATGCCGGCCATGACCAGGCCCGCGATGACCGGCGGCAGCAGGTTCCTGGAGAGCAGGATGAACACGTTCTCAGCCTCGGAGCTGGTAGTCAGGCTGGTCGGGAAGAGCTGGCGGCCCATGATGCCGATGAACACGGCCACGCTCAGGCTTATCACAACCCACACGGTGGCAATGCGGCGGGAACGGGTGAGCTCCTTTTCCTGGCGTATCGCCATGAAGCGCAGCAGCACCTGAGGCATGCCGAAGTAGCCGAGGCCCCAGGCCAGGCAGCTCGCCACGCTCAGCGCGCTGTAGGTTCCGGCCTCTCCGAACTGCGGCACGCCGTTAACCACCTGCTGCACGCCGCTGGCGTCGGTCACAGGTGTGGCTATGCCGAAGAACTCGAGGAATCCCGGGATCTGCTTGGCGTTGGCGATGATGTCGTCGATGCCGCCTGCGGCCACACAGCCGACCGTGACCACGACTATGAGCGCGATTATCATGACGACCGCCTGCATGAAGTCCGAGGCGCTCTCGGCGAGGAATCCGCCGATTATCGTGTACAGCAGCACGAACACTGCGCCGACTATCATCATCGGCACGTAGCCGAAGCCAAACAGAGTGGAGAACAGCTTGCCGCAGGTGACAAGGCAGCTCGACGCGTAAACTGTGAAGAATATCAGTATGAAGAGCGCCGCTATGGTCATGATGACCTTGCCGCTCTCGTGGAAGCGGTTGGAGAAGAACTCGGGCAGCGTTATGGCCTTCACGCGCTCGCTGTAGCGGCGCAGACGCTTAGAGGTGATGAGCCAGTTTATGTACGTGCCGAGGCCCAGGCCAATCGCCGTCCAGGCCGCGTCGGCCACGCCGCACCAGTACGCCACGCCTGGCAGGCCCATGAGCAGCCAGCCGGACATGTCGCTGGCTTCGGCGCTCATCGCCGTAACCCACGGCCCCAACGTGCGGCCGCCGAGGAAATAGTCGTCCGAACTCTTGTTTGCTCTGCGCGCAAACGCAAAGCCTATCGCGATGACTGCCAACATGTAGCAGATCATCGTTATCATGATTTGAATGGTATCCCCAGTCATAATCCCCCACCTAACATGAAAAAAATTAATGCTCGCATAAGCATTTTTAATGTTACTCCGCAATAATAACACATGTCGCGTGGGAAATCAAGCTAATTTGCAAAAGAGCCGGGGAGTTTTCTCCGGCTCTTTTTTGGTATTTGTTATGCTTTGGCGGCACTCACTTGCGGAGGTGCTGTGCGAAGCTGTTTGTACGTGCCCACAATCAGGTAGATGGCCACGAGGAAGCTGAGGAAGTCAGACGCGGGCATGGAGTAGAGCACGCCTTCGAGGCCGAAGAACACCGGCAGCAGCAGCGCAAAGCCGATGCCGAATACGACCTCGCGTATCAGGCTGAGCACTGTCGAAGCCATGGCCCGGCCCATAGCCTGCAGGAAGATGAAGCAGCCTTTGTTGACGCAGACGAGTATCACCAGGCACAGGTAAATTCTGAATGCGCGCAAGGCGAACTGTGTGTAATACTCGCTCTCGTTGGAAGCGCCGAATATCGAGATGAGCTGCAGCGGGAACACCTCGGCGAGTATGAACGCCACGACGCCTATCGCCGCTTCAGCTATGAGCAGCCGCGTGAACAGTGCGCTCACCCTGTCCCGTTTCTCGGCGCCCATGTTGAAGCCGACTATCGGTATGCAGCCTGCGGCCATGCCCACGGAGACCGATATGACTATCTGGAAGAATTTCATGACTATGCCCTGCACGGCCATCGGTATCTGCGCGTACTGCGCCAGGGAGAACACCTCGTCGAGCGCGCCGTAGATGCGCAGCATGTTGTTGACCGCGAGCATGCTCGCCGCGACGGAGAGCTGCGAGAGGAAGCTGGTGATGCCCAGTGCGAGCATGCGCCCGCTGAGCTTCCAGTTGATGCGGAAGTCGCCCTTGCCGGGGCGCATGAGTTTCATGCGCACGATGTACCAGATGCTGAGCACCGCCGTAAGGATCTGGCCAATTACGGTCGCGACCGCGGCGCCCATCATACCCCAGTGCAGCGGGAAGATGAAGATGGGGTCGAGTATGACGTTGGTTATTGCGCCGGCGAGCGTGGAGACCATTGCAAAGCGCGGGCTGCCGTCGGCGCGAATTATCGGGTTCATCGCCTGGCCGAACATGTAGAAGGGGATGCCCAGCGTTATCCAGAAGAAGTACTCCTTTGAGCACGCGAAGGTCTCTTCGTTGACTGTGCCGCCGAACATGGCGATTATCTGATCCATGAAGATGAGGTAGGCGGCCGTCACGATGATGCTGGACGCGACGCTGAGGACGATGGCGTTGCCGACGCTTTTTTTGGCCTCGGCGGCGTCGCCCTTACCTATGCTGATGCTGACAAAAGCGCAGCAGCCGTCGCCGACCATGACCGCTATTGCCAGGGCCACGACGGTCAGCGGGAATACGACCGTGTTGGCCGCATTGCCGTAGGAGCCGAGGTAGCTGGCGTTGGCGATAAATATCTGGTCGACGATGTTGTACAGCGCGCCGACCAGTAGTGAGATAATACACGGCACAGAGTATTGCCGCATCAGCTTTCCGATGCGCTCTGTGCCCAGAGACATGTTGGTATTTTCCATCGGAATTCACCCTCATTTTAACAAAAAAATAAAACGTGCAGCCCCACGCAACCGGAATTACGCAGAACGCTACACGTTACTTTTTTAGTATATCTTTTGTTCAACTATTTTTCAAAGGCAGTTTTGTACAAAAATTGCCCCATTTTTGAGCAATACATTTCAATCACAATTCCGAAATCAGGACAAATGACGGCTTTTGGCCGCAGAAATTAAAACCGTCGGAGCAAAGCGAACTTTGCCCCGACGTGGTACGCCCGATGCGATTCGAACGCACGACCTTCAGAGTCGG
>CAYXVA010000019.1:0-3611 GCA_964467975.1 uncultured Oscillospiraceae bacterium
TTAAAAAAAATGATAGAATATGTGTCCAGACTATTACGACTCAGCAAAGGAGAAACCATGGACGACAGGGGCTACAGGCTCAAGAGCGAGGTCTGCTCCATGAGCGCGCGCGATGCGGACAAGCTCATAGAGAGCGGCGACGGCGATTGCGCGCTGCTCTACATATACCTCATGCGGCGCGGCGCGGCGCCCTCGGCCGAGCTCTGCCGCGCCCTGGGCATGACGCAAAAGCGCCTCGACGCCGCGGCGGCGAAGCTGCGCTCGCTCGGGCTGCTCTCCGGCGGCGAGCTCATGCCCGGTGCGGACACGCTCCCGGAGTGCACCGCCGAGGAGATCGTCCGCCGCTCCGGCGCCGACGAGGGCTTCCGCGCCGTGCTCGCCGAGTGCGAGAGCATCATGGGCCACACCCTCTCCGGCGCGGACACGCGCACACTCTTCGGGATATACGACCACCTGGGTCTGCCGGTGGACGTCATAATGGTGCTGCTGCACCACTGCGCCGAGGACTGCCGCCGCCGCTACGGCCCCGGCCGCGTGCCCACGGCGCGCCAGATTGAAAAAGAGGCCTACATCTGGGTCAACCGCGAGATTATGACGCTCGAGCAGGCTGAAGAGTACATGCGCGAGCGCGCCGAGGTGAGAGAGGGCGTCGAGCGGCTGCGCCGCGCCTTCGGCATAAACGACCGGCAGCTCTCGCCCACCGAGCGGCGCTATATCGAGCTCTGGTTCGCCATGGGCTTCCCGGCCGAGTCTATAGAGCTCGCCTACGACCGCACGGTTACGAATACGGGCGCGCTCAAGTGGAATTATATGGACAGCATTATCCGCTCCTGGCACGAGAAGGGCCTGCACACCCCAGAGGAGATAGAACAGCGCGACGCGCCAAGGCGCAGGCAGAACGCGCCGGCGAAGCGGGCATCGGACGCGCCGCGCACAGACGAGCTTGAGCGCATGCGCAGGCTCTACGACAAGGTAAAGAACGGCTGAGAAAGGAGGCGAAGGCATGGCATACAACGCGGAAATACTCGCCAAGGCCCGCGCGGCAATAGCGCGCCGGCACGAGGACAACGTGGCCGAACTCTCACGCAGGACGCAGAGCGTCTACGCGCGCGTTCCGCGCATAAAGGCCATAGACGCCGCGCTACGCCGCCAGATGGCGCAGCTGTGCGTGCTCACCTTCAGCCATGACGGAGACGCCGCGGACAAAATTGAGCGCCTTCGCCGCGCCAACCTCGATTTGCAGTCGGAGAGGGCCGCTCTCCTCGAGCGCGAGGGACTTCCCGCCGGGTACCTCGACGACATATACTCCTGCCCGGCCTGCCACGACACGGGCTATGTGGGCGCCGAGATGTGCGAGTGCCTCAAGCGCGAGTACAAATCCGCCCTCACGCGCGCGCTCAGCGGGCTGATGCGCAGCGGCGGCGAGAGCTTCGACAGCTTCCGCCTGGACTACTACAGCGCCGAGCGTGACGCGGCCAGCGGCGTCTCCCCGCGCGAGGTGATGACGCTGGTTTTCAACACCTGCCGGGCCTACGCCCGGAACTTCTCGCGCACCTCGCCCAGCCTGATATTCCGAGGCGGCCCCGGCCTGGGCAAGACCTTCCTCTCCGCGTGCATAGCGCGCGAGGTGGCGGCGAAGGGCTTTTCCGTGGCCTACGAGAGCGCGCCGAGGGCCCTCGGCGAGTTCGAGACGCAGCGCTTCTCGCGCGACGGCGCGGAGGCGGAGGCCGCGGCTGCGAAGGTGCGCGAATACCTCGAGTGCGACCTCATGATACTCGACGATTTGGGCACCGAGATGGCCACGAGCTTCACCGTCTCGGCGCTCTACCAGCTGGTGAACACGCGGCTCGTGGAGTCGCGCCAGACGATAATCTCCACGAACCTCTCCGACGAGGACTTTGCCCGCCGCTACGGGGTGCAGACCGCGTCCAGGCTCACGGGCGAATACGAGATACTCGCCTTCGCCGGCAGCGACATCCGGCGCCTCAAAAAGGAGTGCGGCGTATGATGATGCAGCACGAGATTACCCGCGAGCGTCCCCTGCTCGACGCAAACGGGAATATCGCAGAGCCCGGCTTTGCCCGGCGGCTTTTGCCCGTCTACTCGCGCAAGGCGATAAAGGCCGGCGCAATGCGCGTCAAGGAGTGGGACTACTACCTCATAAACAACGGCCGCTACGCCCTTGCGCTCACCGTCGCGGACAACGGCTATATGGGCCTCGACTCCATCTCGTTTATAGACCTTGAAAACCTCTGGCAGCAGACCGCCTCGCCGATGAGCGCGCTGCCTATGGGGCGGCGGCACCTGCCCGAGAGCTCGGCTCAGGGCGACGTGGACGTGAAGGGGAAAGGCTACTCCATCTCCTTCCGGCACATCCCCGGCGGGCGCAAGCTGTCGTTTTCCATGCAGGGCTTCTCCGGCAGCCTGCCCATACAGGGCGAGGTCGTACTCACGCACGAGCCGGCCGAGAGCATAGTCATGTGCACGCCCTTCCGCAAAAAGGCGCATTTCTACTACAACCAGAAGATAAACTGCATGCGCGCAAACGGCACGGTCATGGTGCGCGGCAGGCTCTACGACTTTTCACCCGACACGGCCTTCGCCGTGCTCGACTGGGGCCGGGGCGTGTGGACCTACCGCAACACCTGGTACTGGGGCAGCGCCTCGGGTGAGGTCGACGGGGTGCCCTTCGGCTTCAACATCGGCTACGGTTTCGGCGACACCTCAGCCGCGACGGAGAACGCGCTCTTTTACGACGGGAAAATGCACAAGCTCTCGCGCGTGAGCTTCAACATACCGCGCCGCGCCGGGCAGTTCGACTACATGTCGCCCTGGTCGTTCACCAGCGACGACAACCGCTTCGACATGGACTTCAGGCCCGTGCTCGACCGGGCCGCGAACATGGACGTAAAGCTGCTCAAAAGCGACCAGCACCAGGTGTTCGGCCTGTTCACCGGCGCCGCCGTGCTCGACAACGGCAAAAAACTGCGCATCCGCGACTTCCCCGGCTTCGCCGAACGCGTGGACAACAGATGGTGATGCGCCCTTCGCGCAAAAAAGGACCAGTCGAAAGACCGGTCCTTTTCATTTGCCTTATTTTACAGCAGTATGCCCGAGAAGCACTGGCAGGCCAGATACATCACGGAGGCTACGCAGACAGGCGAGAGGATGTTGCTCTTGCCGGAGAGCAGGCGCTCGCGGATAGTGGCGAACAGGAACGCCAGAACCGTGAACAGCAGCCCGCCTATCACGCCTATGCGCAGGGCCTCGGCGGCGCCGGCCAGGCCGGCGGCCCAGGGCAGCAGCCAGAAGGTGGCCACCGCCAGCACCGCGGTGAGTGTCCAGCAGTGCGCGCTGAACTTCTTGCCGTCAATGTAGCAGTCCACTACAAGGGCTATCAGCGAGACAGCGGCAAGCGTGGGGATGTCCAGGTTCGGGAGAGCAACCGTAATCGGGGCAAAGGCGCGCAGCAGCACGGCCGCCAGGCATGCGGCGCCGACAACCGCGGCGAGCACGGTGTTGAGCTTATAAGTTACAGCTTTCATATTCGCACCCTCCCTTTACTCAGCCGCGCCGATGGCGTCCTTGACGGCGTTGATAATGCCGTTGCT
>CAYXVA010000019.1:3711-10156 GCA_964467975.1 uncultured Oscillospiraceae bacterium
CGACGGTTATGGGCCCGGCAAAGCCGTTGGCCGTACCGGTCAGCGCGCCTCCGGCACTCTCGCCGGTGTCGGCCACGAACTTGGCCGCATTGTTGACGGCGTTCATCACGGCGTTGGAGGTTATCGTCGCGCCGGTGATGCTGTCGACGTCGGTGATAGCGAGGTCGCCCTGGCTTCCGACCAGTGAGGTGAGGAAGTCGATGTCGTTCTTGGCCTTCTGGCCGAGGCCGTAGGTCTCGTGGGCGTCGAGGACGGTGACGGCGCTGACGGTGCCGTCGTTGCGCACACCGACGACCAGGTGGATGTCGTCCGCAAAGCCGGCGACGACCATCTCGACAACGACGCCCTCTTCGCCGCGGTACACGCCGACGATGCTGCTGTTGGAGCCTGTGTACTCCTCCTCGGTGTATTCGCCGCCGCCGGGAAGCACATAGCCCAGAATCGTGTCAAACACGGCCTGTTCGTTGGCCTCGGCGGTGCCGGCAAGGGCCGCGTTCGCGCCGAAGAGCACAATGGCGCACACGAGGATTACGGCGACGGGTATAAGCAGCTTTTTCATTTCCCCTCGCCTCCTTTCATGACGCCGAAGCGTCTCGGGGGCATCGCCCTGTCAAGCGCCCATGCGAAGGCATTCATGATAAGGATGGCGTAGGTCACGCCCTCCGGGAAGATGCCGAAGTAGCGGATGATAACGGTCAGCACGCCGCAGCCTATGCCGTAGACTATCTGCGCGCCGGGGAGCGTCGGGCTTGTGGCGTAGTCGGTCGCCATGAAGATGGCGCCTATCATGACGCCGCCGCCCATGACGCTGTAGAGCATCCACAAAAGCGCGTTGTCGCCCTTGTAGAACACGAGCGTGAGCACGGCCACCGCGCCGACGTAGGCGGCGGGGATGCGCCAGGAGATGACCTTGCGGAACAGCAGCCAGACAAGGCCGATAAGCAGCGCGAGCACGCTCACTTCGCCGATGCAGCCGAGGACGCCGTAGCCGGTGAACATGTCAACGAGGCTCACGTCGGGCAGCGAGGAGCGGGCCATGGTCTGGAGCGGGGTGCTGGAGGCGACCATGTCGACGCTGCCGAGCTCGGCGACGGACACGGACACCAGGCCGTAGCGGGTGATGCTGCTCGGCCAGAGCAGCATGATGAAGGCCCTGCCGCCCAGGGCGGGGTTGAAGATGTTCTGGCCCAGGCCGCCGATGAGGCCCTTCACCACGATGATGGCGAAAGCGTCGCCCACAATGGCCACCCAGTACGGGCAGGTGTGCGGCAGCGAGAAGGCCAGCAGCACGCCGGTCACGACGGCGGAGAGGTCGCCGACCGACATGGGCCTGCGCATAACGAGGCAGAGCAGCGCTTCAAATATGACGCAGGCGGCCGCGGAGACAAGGGTGAGGACAAGCGCCCTGCCGCCGTAGAAGTACACGGCCGCAATCAGGGCCGGGACGAGCGCTATGAGCACGTCCAGCATTATCTTGCGCGTGGACTCGTTGCTGCGGATGTGAGGCGCAGAGGAAACTGTAAGGTTCACTGTCATTTTCCTCCCTTCAGCAATTTCTTTGCCTGCACGAACGTCTCGGTCAGCGGGAGCTTGCCGGGACAGACAAACGAGCAGCAGCCGCACTCCATGCAGTCGTTGAGGTAGAATTCTTCAAGCATCTCCTTGTTTTCGACCTTGGCGTAGCGGTAGAGCTGGAGAGGCTGGAGATACATCGGGCAGACGCTCACGCACTTGCCGCAGCGGATGCAAACCGGGTCGGCGGCGCTCTCGCTCGCCTTGGTCAGGCAGAGTATGGCGTTCGTGCCCTTCACGACGGGGACGTCGAGGTTCGCCACGGCTTTGCCCATCATGGGTCCGCCCGCGACGACCTTCACGGTCTCGTCCTTGATGCCGCCCGCGGCCTTTACGACGTCGGCAAAGCTGGTGCCGATGCGCACGAGCATGTTCTTGGGCTCGAGCGCGCCGTCGCCGGTGACGGTGACTATCTTCTCAAGCAGCGGCTGGCCCTTCGTGACGGCGCGGTAGATGTTCGCGGTCGTGGTGACGTTGAAGAGCGCGCCGCTGCGCGCGCCGGGGGACACCTCGCGGCCCGTGACGGCCAGGATGAGCTGCTTCTTAGCGCCCTGCGGATAACGGGTGGGCAGCACTCGGATTTCTATGAGCGGGTCGTCCCCGGCCTCTGCGCGCAGCGCCTCGACAGCCTCGGGCTTGTTGTCCTCGACGGCGATGATGCTCTTCTCGGCGCCGAGCACCGTGGCGAGCAGCTTGGCGCCGCCGATGACGTCCTTGGCACAGGTGCACATGAGCGTGTCGTCGCTGGTGATATACGGCTCGCACTCGCAGGCGTTTATGAGCACGTCCTTCGTCTTGCCGGCCGTGGAAGCTATCTTGGAGTCGGTCGGGAAGGCCGCGCCGCCCATGCCGACAACGCCGCACGCGCGGACGGCGGCGGCGACTTCCTTCGGGCTCATGCTCAGGTAGCTGGCATGCCCGGTCATGGGCGCCGGGGTGTCCTTGAAGTCATTCTTGATAATCACGCACTGGGCTTTGCCGCCGGACGGCACTTCGCGCTCTTCAATGGCGGCGACGGTGCCGGAAACTGTGGCGTGTACCGGTGAGCAGCGACCCTCGCCGTCGCCTATGACTTGCCCCATGAGCACGGCGTCACCCACGGCGACCAGCGGCTTACAGGCTGCGCCTATATGCTGGAGCATGGGTATGACCACCGTCTCAGGGGCCGGAACGGGCACCGGAGCGCCGCCGCGCGACATATCCTTATGCCCCTCCGGGTGGATGCCGCCGCGAAACAGCTGTTTCATACTTTCACCTCTCTAATTACAAATACAATTAAACGGAACTTGACGCACGAAAAACGCGCGTCAGCCATTTACGACCTCTTGTATGCGCGCCTCAAAGCCGGGACTGTACAGCAGCGAGCCGTCGTAAGCCACCCAGACCGCTTCCGCTCCGAACTCGTCGAGCAGGGCCTGGCCCTCCTCCTGGTCGAGGCAGAAGAGCGCCGTTGAGAGCGCGTCGCCCACGCCGGAGTCGTCGCAGAGTATGGTCACTTCGCGCCAGTATGTCGGCGGAAAGAGCGTGTCCGGGTCTATTATGTGGCTGTAGCGGACGCCGTCGACGGTGTAGTACCGCTGATAGTCCCCGCTGGAAACGATGCTGCCTGTGGAGAGCGTCACGGTGAGAAGATAGTCGCTCGTACCGCCGTCCGGGTCCTGCACGCCGACAATCCAGTCCGAGCCGTCCGTCGGCCTCGGCCCGGTGGCGCAGACGTTGCCGCCCACACTCACCAGCAGGCCCTCCGGCATCATGTCGCACACGCGCTGCACGGCGTAGCCCTTGGCCACCGCGCCGACGTCCAAACTCGCGAGCGGGTCGGTTATCTGCACGGTGTTCGCCTCGTCGTCAATGACCAGCGCGTCAATGCTTGTGTGTGCGTTTGCCGCTTCGAGCTCGGCCTCGTCGGGCAGGAACGCCTCCGTCGGGTTGTCGATGCCGTACTCGCGCGCGTCGTGCCAGATGGAGAGGACGCTGCCGAGCATGACGTTCGTCTGGCCGTCAGTGCGCTCGTAGATCTCCTTGGCGAAGAGCAGCAGGTCGATTACGCGCTGGTCGACTTCGACGGGATCGCCCCCGGCGTTGTCGTTGATGGTCTTTATGTTGTTTACGCCCTCGTAGTCGTTGTAGATATCATAGAGCTGGTGGTACTCCTCAAGCGCATCGTGAAACGTCTGGACCTCGTCCTGAAACGCCTCCTGGCTGGAGGCATAGCCCACGACGAGCGTCACCGTATCGAACAGTTCGAGGAAGGTTGCCTGATAGCGCTGGAGCTCCTCACCGCCGGACTCTGCAGCCGGAGTGACGGCGGTACAGCCTGTCATTGCGAGCAGCAGCGCTGCCAAAAGCAGCGCTGCTGACCGCCTTGCGGGTTTGTGTTTAAGGGACATTACGCGGCAGACTTCTCAAGCACGGCGATGAAGGAATTGACGTTCATCGTGCAGCCAGTGATGAGGTCGGTTTCGGTCGGATGATTGCTCTCGGCGTCGATGCTGATGCCGGCAATCTGGTCAACGGTCTTGCCGCGGCAGTAGTCCTCAAAGAACTCAGTCTGCTCGAACCACTCCTTGCCTATCGGGCTGGTGCCGGCCATGTTGTAATCGTACTCGAGGTCGGTCTTGGTGGTCCAGGTGGTGCCCTCGGCTGTGGTAAGCTCGCCGCTGGCGTTGAAGTTAATCTTGGTCTGTACGCAGTCGAGGTCGATGTCGGTTATCGTGCCGTCGGCGGCGATGGTGTAGGCGCCCGCGGTAGTGTCGTTCTGGGCGAGGCCGTCGGCGTCGGCGGAGGCGCTCTTGCTGGAGTCGCTCAGGTAGCTGTCGGAGTGCAGGTAGAGGGTGTCGCCCTCCTTCGCGCCGTTGACGCGCGCGTTGTTGCAGGCGGCGACAACGCCGTCGATGAAGTCGGCGAGGGGCATGGTGATGCCGGCAATCAGGTCGGCGTCGGTGGCCTTTCCGGAGTCGTCGAGGGCTATGCCCGCGACCTCGGCCGGGGTCTTGCCGATGCAGTAGTTCTCAAGGGCCTCAACCTGCTCGAACCACTCCGCACCGATGCCGGAAGCGCTGCGCATGGCGTAGTCGTCGCCCAGCTCCATCTTGGAGAGGTTCTGCGCACCTATCTCGGTCACCAGCTGGCCGGCGGCGTCGAAATTGGTCTTGCACTGTATGGCGTCAATCTTGCAGTCGACAATCACGCCTTCGCTGTTTATGGTCACGGCGTAGATGCCAACGGCGGCGAGAGCCAGGCCGTCGGCGTCGGCGGAAGCGCTATTGGAGCCGGAGTAGCTCGTGTCATAGCTGGCTGTCATGTAGAAGCCCAGAGCCAGCTCGCCCTCGGGAACCTCAAGCGCGGTGTCGTCTGGGGTATCGCTTTCGACAGTGGCGGGCTCCTCGCTGGGCTCAGGGCTGGGTGTGTCAGAGGCCTGATCCTGCGCCACGGTCACGCCGCAGCCTGCCAGTAGGCCGAGGCACAGCAGCGCAGAGAGAATGATTGCTGTCAACTTCTTCATTTTGTTTACCTCCCAGATAAATCTGTCCAAGGGACATTCCACGAAGCCTTGCCCGCGTTTCGCAGCCGTACGAACCGACCCAACGGCGCAATTCTTCGTTTATCATAGTCAAAAGTATAACAAAGTTAATTTAACCTTGTATTTATGGCATCTTAATATTTGTTAATATAGTTAAATCATATAGGGTTGACTTTGCTCGTAAAAACTTACAAAAAAGTTGTTAAAAATTTGCCGATTTTTGAATTATTACTTGAATATGTGGGCGTAATATGCTAGTATTGATACATTAATATCACCTTAAAATTTGTTAAGGTTTTATCGGAGGACAGGCAATGGCCAACAGGGTGCTTATAATAGATGCGGACGCGCACTCCAGGACTGTGCTGGGCCGTTCGCTCAGGGCGGCGTCGTTTGTGACGGAGTCCTCGGCGACGGGCGAGGAGGGGCTCGACCGTCTGGAGGCCGCGAGCTATGACCTTGTGCTGCTGGACTTGGACTTGCCGGGCGTTGACGGGCTGCACGTGATACAGGCCATACGCGGGCGCGGCAATCGCGTGCCGATCATAGTTATGAGCGCGCACAGCGAGGAGTACGAGCAGCTCTACGCGCTCGACCTCGGCGCGGACGACTTTGTGACAAAGCCCTTCAACCCGGTGCTTCTCGCGGCAAAGGTGCGGGCCATCATACGCCGCAGCCGGGGGCTGCCGCTCGAGGATGTCATAACCGCGGGGCCGTTTGCCTACAACACCGGCACGCTGCGCTTTTACAAAAACGGCGAGGAGATAGTGCTCTCAAGCAAGGAAAACGCCATTATGAAGCTCTTCATGAGCAACGTCGACCGAATTTTCTCGCGCAGCCGTCTCTATGACCTGATCTGGGGCGGCAACCTGGTCGATGAAAACACTGTCATGGTCTATATAAGCCGTCTGCGTGCAAAAATTGAGGACTACCCGTCGCGCCCCAAGTACATACAGACCGTGCGCGGCCTGGGCTACAGGTTCGTGGTGTAACGCGGCGTACAACTTAAAAAAGCCGGCAGACGCAGAAAGCGTCTGCCGGCTTTTTGACTTAGATTGCGGCTGCCGCCGTGCCGTCACACCTCTATGAGTTCGTACTCGCGGGAGCCGAATCCGAGGTCGGCCGCGGCCTCTATGGTGTGGATGCCGTTGCGGGAGTTCACGCGCTCCATGAAGTGCTCCTTGCCCGGGTCGTCGGAGGCCATGACGAGGTCGATGCACGCCTGGTCTATCGCGACGGGGTCGAGCGAGGCGAGGATGCCGATGTCCGCCATGCAGGGTTCCTCGGCCACGGCGCAGCAGTCGCAGTCCACGGAGAGGTTCTTCATCACGTTGATAAACGCGATCTTGC
>CAYXVA010000020.1:0-6228 GCA_964467975.1 uncultured Oscillospiraceae bacterium
CGAGGAGGGGCAGAGCACTCAGGAGGTGCTCGCCGGGCAAAGGGCGGCGTTGACGGAGCTGGCGGACAGGCTCGGGCTGTACGTCGGCGACGGGAACATTCTGGAGGAAGTCGCCTCCGGCGAGAAACTGTACGCCCGCCCCGGGATGCTCACGCTGCTTGAGCGCGTCCGCGCGGGCGACGCCGGCGCCGTGCTTTGCATGGACATTGACCGCCTCGGGCGCGGCGGTATGGCTGACCAGGGCGCCATCTTCGACTCTGATAAGCACGCCGGACAAAACCTACGACCTCACGGACGACATGGACGTTGAAATGACGGAGTTCAAAGCGTTCTTTGCCCGTGCCGAGTGGCGCGCCATACGAAAGCGTATGCGCCGCGGCCTGATGCAGACCATAGAGGCCGGCGGCTACACGGCGAACGCCCCGTACGGCTACCGTCAATGCCGCATAGGCAGGCTGCCTTCTCTGGAGATAATAGAGGACGAGGCCGGGTTTGTACGCTATATCTACGACCGCTATCTCGCCGGCGCCGGCGCGCAGACAATCGCGCAGGAGCTCAACGCCATGGGCAGCCGCCCGCGCCGTGGGGCCGGGTGGAACCGCAACTCCGTGCGGCACATACTCCGCAACCCGACATTTGCGGGGAAAGTCGCATGGAATCGCGTCAAGCACTTCAAGCCGGGCAGCCACGGCAAAGATAAGCACCATGTAGTGTACACCCCGGAAGACGAATGGATAATGGTTGACGGCGAGCACGAGGCCATAATCCCGTGGGAGCGCTGGCAGGAGGCGCAGCAGCGCCGCAAAAAGAGGTACATACCCCCCGGCAACACCGGGCAGCGTACCAATCCCTTTGCGGGCATCATCTGCTGCTCGCAGTGCGGCCGCAAAATGCAGCGCATGGGCGACAGCAAGGGCGAGCCGTATTTGCTGTGTACTACAAAGGGCTGCTGCGCCGGCGCGAAGTTCGATTACGTCGAAGAGCGCATGCTGGAGCTGCTGCGCGACGCTCTGGACAAACTGCGCGTGAGCATAAATCAGGGCTCCGGGCCCGACGCTTCCGCCCTGGAATCCGCCCTCGCTGCGGTGACCCGCGACCTGGAAAAGGTCTCCGCGCGCATCCCGCGCCTGTACGAGTTTCTTGAGGACGGCACTTATGACCGCGCGACATTCCGCCAGCGCCTGGACGCCGCGGAAAAAGAAAAAGCAGCCCTTGAAACGCACCAGGCCGGCCTTCGGCAGCAAATAGACGAGCAGCTCGCCCACGACCCGCGAGAGACCGCAGCCGCCCTTGAAAATCTGCTGCAGCTCTACCCCACCCTCTCCCCGGCCGAGAAGAACAGCACCCTGAAATCCCTCGTAGACCGTGTAATCTACACAAAGCCCAAAAAGACCAAACCCCACGACTTCACCCTGGAGCTAAAGCTCCGCAACTTTTAAACTCCAAACTTATAAATCGGTCAGTCTTCATCCCGGCAGGAGTCAAAGATTTTTCTTGTGTGTATGCATACGGCTTCGCGGATGCAGGCTGAGGCGTCCACGGGGCCGGGCATGACAGTGTCTGCCATGGCGGTTTCCTCCTTGCGATAAATTGAAGTCTGGCTTCAAGACAGTCTATGCGCCGCCGCGCCTCCTTGTGCGAAAATAAATAATTGTGTCCGGCCCCGGCTTGTGATATAATGTTTTTTACAGCGCAATTCGCCCGTTAGGAGGGAACGGCATGGACAACTTCGGTTTTATTCACGGCGAACTGGACACCAAAATCCTCATACTCTATGTGCTCAGGCGCCTGCCCAGGCCGGTGGACGCCCAGACGCTCGCGGACCTGTGTTCCTTTGACAACGGCGTCGGCTGGTTCGACTACTCCGACTGCCTAGCCGGGCTCGTGGACACCGGACACGTCGAAGAGCTCTCCGGCGAGCGCTATGTCATAACCGATAAGGGGCGCGTAAACGGCGAGGCCACCGAGACGAGCATCCCTTACTCCGTGCGCATGAAGGCGGACAGGCTTCTCGAACCCGTGGCTGAGAAAATGCGCCGCGACGCCATGATCGACACCTCGCACACCGAAGCCCCCGGCGGCGTGACCGTCAGCCTCTCGCTCTCGGACGGCAAGGGCGAGATAATGTCGCTGCGCCTCCTGGTGCCCGACGAGGCCACCGCAGAAACCGTTGAAAGCGCATTCCGCACAGATGCGGAGGGCGTCTACCAACATATCATAGAAATTCTGACAGATGGGATGAAACAGCAATGAACACCTACATACCCGAAGGCTACAAGAGCATACTCTCCGTCTACGACACGCAGAAGGCGATAGGCCTCATGAAGCGCCTCTTTGAGGACAATTTCGCCGGCGCGCTCAACCTCATGCGCGTCTCCGCGCCCCTCTTCGTCGACGGCGGCAGCGGAATTAACGACAACCTCAACGGCTATGAGCGTCCCGTCGACTTTGAGATCGCGCACACCGGCGTCCACTGCCAGGTCGTGCAGTCCCTCGCCAAGTGGAAGCGCCTCGCGCTCAAGCGCTACGACCTCTACCCCGGCAAAGGCATCTACGCGGACATGAACGCGATACGCCGCGACGAGGACGAACTCGACAACATACACAGCGTCTACGTCGACCAGTGGGACTGGGAAAAGGTGATTCTCCCCGAAAACCGCAACTTCGACTACCTCAAGAGCACGGTTATGGACATCGTCGCCGCGCTGTGCGACACACAGGCGACCATGCGCGCGCTCTACCCTGTCCTGACCGCACTGCCCGAAATTGACCGCCGTGTCAGCTTCGTCACCGCGCAGGAGCTTGAGGACCGCTGGCCGGATTTGACTCCGCGGGAGCGTGAAAACGCCTGGGTCAAGGACCACCCGACCACCTTCGTGATTGGCATCGGCGCGCCTCTCAAGAGCGGCAAGCCGCACGACGGCCGCTCCCCGGACTACGACGACTGGTCGCTCAACGGGGACATTATCGTCTGGAACGACGTGCTCGGCCGCGCCTTTGAGGTCTCCAGCATGGGTATCCGCGTCGACCCCGCCTCTCTCGACAGGCAGCTCACCGCCGCCGGATGCGACGACCGCCGCGGCCTCTACTACCACCAGCTGCTTTTAAACGGCTCTCTTCCCCTCTCCATCGGCGGCGGCATAGGCCAGTCTCGTATGTCCATGCTCATGCTCGGCAAGGCCCACATCGGCGAGGTGCAGTGCTCCACGTGGGACGCCGAGACCGTCAGCGTCTGCGAAAAAGCCGGGATAATGCTGCTTTAAACACTGCAAACATTCGCGAAACCTAACCACAGTATGCAAATCAAATTTTCTCACTTGGCCTTATTTTGTGTAACAGAATCCTGTTGCTTTACCCGGAGCTATGGGGTAAAATGTATTCAAACATTAAATGATGGGGATGTGTCATGAGCAAAACTGCTATAGTCACGGACAGCAACAGCGGGATTACGCCCGAAGAAGCGCAGTCGCTGGGCGTCCGGCTTGTACCGATGCCGTTCTTTATAGACGGCGAGCTGTTTTACGAGGGTCTTACGCTTAGTCAGGCTGAGTTCTACCGGCGCATGTCCGAAGGCGCCGACATCACAACCTCGCAGCCAACTCCCGGCGACGTCCTTACGCTCTGGGACGAAGTGCTAGAGAGCAGTGATGAGCTGGTCTATATACCGATGTCCAGCACGCTGAGCGGCTCTTGTGCCACAGCCTTGGCGCTCGCCGAGGACTATGACGGGCGGGTACACGTTGTGGACAACCAGCGCATCTCCGCTACGCAGCGTGCGAGCGTAATTGACGCCGTTGACATGGCAAGCGCCGGACTGAGCGGCTCTGAAATAGCCGAAATTCTTACGCGCGAGAGCCTGGAGGCCAGCATTTACATCACGGTTGACACGCTCAAATACCTCAAAAAGGGCGGGCGGATAACGCCGGCCGCCGCCGCGTTCGGTACCGTGCTCGGCATAAAGCCTGTGCTGCAGATACAGGGGGACAAGCTCGACGCGATGGCCATGGCCCACGGCCTGCGCTCCGCCAAAAAGCAGATGCTCGACGCCGTGGAGTGCGATCTTGAAACCCGCTTTGCCGGCAAAAAGGACGTGTGCGTCGCTGCGGCCTACACATGTACGGAGGATGAGGCCGCCGCGTGGTCGGATGAGATACGCTCGCGCTTCGGCGAGCGTTACAGCGGCTACATTGCCCCGCTCTCGCTCTCAATCGCCTGCCACACCGGCCCCAGCGCCTTTGGCGTAGGCTGCATAAAGAAAGCTGAATGGTAACACCACCCCCGCGCCGTACCCGGCGCGGGCTTTTTATATGTCCGTTTCTCAACACTTGGCACTTAAAATGCCGTTTGATAAGCCGCTGCCCTTCCGGCTGCCGCTTTAATGGCACAAAATGAAATTGTATAAAAGGTAGAATTTGTAGTTTAGGGTTGACCATGGACGCAATTTCTGGTATTCTCATTTTAGGAGTTAGATTCCTTTTACTTCCCTGTGCTTCCCATAGGGTGCACGCCAGACACGTCGCCGTGTTTTGTGGGCTTGTATATGTCTGGCATACGAGGTATTTGGCATTTTTTGCGCTGCCACTTCCAGCTTGCAGCTAATACGGCGCTGCGGGAAGCGCGCGGCGGCAGTCCCACGATTGTGGGCGGCTGGGCGCAACTATGTGCACTGAATCGTGCAACTTTATAACTTTTTGGGGTACGGCGACCCGACAATATCGCCGCAACAAAATTGTGGACTTCGGCGAGGCCCTGCAGGTGGGCCGTGCCGTGTCCGGCCACCGGCTTCCTCCAAGCCGGTGGCTTTTTTATTTGCCGCTCTGCTGCACCCGGCGCTTTTTTGACATCAGTATTGCAAGCTCGAGATTGTATTCTTGCATTTACGAGCCGCACGGCGTGAAATTTGGCTCAAAATTTGCAAAATTAGCTCTTGCAAATTTCATTTTGACGTTGTATAATAGCCCCCATAGAAAGCTAGGGCAGCAAATTGTCCAAATTGGGCAAGCTGTCCAAGACCAAAAGGAGGCGCGGCGCTTAAATGATTGCTTTCAACGACAAAAAGAACGTCCTGATGGAGTGCGAATACAAATACACGCTCCAGGACCGCGAGGACGGCAACCTCTACCGGGATATGTTCCCGTACGACGAGGTGCCCAAGTGCACGTTCAACTTCCGTCTAACCCCGGCGAACCCGCCGGAGCACATATGGATAACGGACACCACTTTCCGCGACGGGCAGCAAAGCCGCGCGCCCTATGAACCCGAACAGATACGCGACCTGTACACAATGCTCCACAGGCTAGGCGGACCCAAGGGGATAATCCGTCAGACCGAGTTCTTCCTCTACAGCGAACGCGACCGCAAGGCGCTGGATATGTGCCGCGAGCTCGGCTTCGAGTTCCCCGAGATAACCGGCTGGATTCGCGCCAGCAAGAAGGACTTCCAGCTTGCGCGTGAGCTTGGGCTGCGCGAGTGCGGCATACTCGTGAGCTGCTCGGACTACCACATCTATAAAAAGCTCAAAATGACGCGCCGCCAGGCCGCAGACATGTACCTTGGCGTGATAAAGGACGCGCTCGACGCGGGCATACACCCGCGCTGCCACTTTGAGGACATAACACGCGCGGACTTCTACGGCTTTGTCGTGCCGTTTGCGCACGAGATACACGCCATTGCCGACGAGAGCGGCATACCTATCAAAATACGCGCCTGCGACACGATGGGCTACGGCGTCCCCTACCCCGGCGCAAGTCTGCCCAGGAGCGTCGCCGGCATAATATACGGACTGCGCAACTACGGCGGCTTTGCAGCCGAGCAGCTCGAGTGGCACGGTCACAACGACTTCTACAAGGCCGTGTCCAACTCCGGCACCGCCTGGCTCTACGGAGCATCCAGCGTGAACTGCTCCCTGCTCGGAATAGGCGAGCGTACGGGCAATACCCCGCTTGAGGCCATGGTCATGGAGTACGCGCAGATTCGCGGCACGCTCAACGGCATGGACCCGACCGTCATACGCGATATAGCCGACTACTACGAAAACGTCATTGGCTACCACATCCCGCCGAACACGCCTTTCGTCGGCGCTAACTTCAACACTACCCAAGCCGGTATACACGCCGACGGGCTTTTGAAGGACGAGGAGATATACAACATCTTCGACACCACGAAAATACTCAAGAGCCCCCCGAAGGTCGGCATCTCCCGCAACAGCGGCGCGGCGGGCATCGCCGT
>CAYXVA010000020.1:6238-9358 GCA_964467975.1 uncultured Oscillospiraceae bacterium
ACGACGCCGTCGCCTACCTGCGCGACTGGGTAGACGCGCAGTATGAATCCGGCCGCGTCACAAACATAGGCGACGCGGAGCTCGGCGCAGAATACAACAAGTATATGGAGGCACACAAGTCATGAACATAGCGCAGAAGCTGATATCCAGCCACCTGGTGCATGGCGATATGACGCCGGGCAGCGAAATAGCCATACGCATAGACCAGACGCTCACCCAGGACTCGACAGGCACGATGGCCTATCTCCAGTTCGAGGCCATGGGCATAGACAAGGTCAAGACCAAGCGGAGCGTCGCCTACATAGACCACAATATGCTCCAGTCCGGCGCGGAGAACGCCGACGACCACAAGTACATCCAGACAGTTGCGGCCAAGCACGGGATATGGTTTTCCCGCCCCGGCAACGGAATCTGCCACCAGGTGCACCTCGAGCGCTTCTCCATCCCCGGCCAGACACTGCTCGGCTCCGACAGCCACACGCCCACCTGCGGCGCTGCCGGCATGCTCGCGATAGGCGCGGGCGGCCTCGACGTCGCAGTCGCCATGGGCGGCGGGGCATATTACCTCACCATGCCCAAGGTGTGTCACGTCGTGCTCACGGGAGAGCTCAACCCCATGGTCTCGGCCAAGGACATCATCCTCGAGGTGCTG
Source organism: uncultured Oscillospiraceae bacterium (assembly GCA_964467975.1). Taxonomy (GTDB): domain Bacteria; phylum Bacillota; class Clostridia; order Oscillospirales; family Oscillospiraceae; genus Scatomorpha. Next base: position 6,891 of record CAYXVA010000020.1, read on the forward strand.
CGCCGCATGTCCGTCAAGGGCGGCGTGGGCAAGATTATGGAGTACGGCGGCCCCGGCGTGGAGACGCTCTCCGTCCCCATGCGCGCCACCATCGCCAACATGGGCGCCGAGCTTGGCGCTACGACAACCGTGTTCCCCAGCGACAGGCGCACCTTCGACTTCTTTGCCGCGCGCGGACGCCGCGTCGACTGGGTACCCCTCGAAGCCGATGAGGACGCGGAGTACGACGAGGAGATAACCATCGACCTCTCCGCGCTCCACCCCCTGGCCGCGCAGCCGCACTCCCCCGACAACGTCGTACCCGTCAGCGAGATCGCCGGCATCAAGGTCGACCAAGTCTGCATAGGCAGCTGCACGAACTCGAGCTTCTGCGACCTCATGCGTGTCGCCGGCATACTCGAGGGCCGCCACGTCGCCGAGAACGTCAGCCTGACGATATCCCCGGGCTCCCGCCAGGTGCTCAAGGCGCTTGCGCTCAACGGCGCGCTGGCCACGCTCGTCACGGCCGGCGCTAGGGTGCTCGAGTGCGCCTGCGGGCCGTGCATAGGCATGGGCCAGGCCCCGTCCACCGGCGCGGTCAGCCTGCGCACCTTCAACCGCAATTTCTACGGCCGCAGCGGCACGCCGAGCGCCAGCGTTTACCTCGTCAGCCCCGAGACCGCGGCCGTGAGCGCCGTCACCGGCGTGCTCACCGACCCCGAAACCTACGGCCTGCGGCCCATTTACGACGTGCCCGAACACTTCGAGATAGACGACGGCATGCTAGTCGTGCCGCCCGAGGAAGGCAGTGAGGTCGAGGTCGTGCGCGGGCCGAACATAAAGCCCTTCCCCAAGGCCGCTCCCCCCGCCGAGACGCTCTCCGGCAAGGCGCTGATAAAGCTCGGCGACAACATCACCACCGACCACATCATGCCCTCGAACGCCAAGCTGCTGCCCTTCCGCTCAAACGTGCCGTATCTTGCCAATTACTGCCTTGCGCCCTGCGACGAGCATTTCGCCGAGCGCGCGAAGGCCAACGGCGGCGGCTTCATCGTCGCGGGCAGCAACTACGGCCAGGGCTCCAGCCGCGAGCACGCCGCGCTCGCGCCGCTGTATCTCGGTGTCAAGGCCGTGCTGGCCAAGAGCTTTGCCCGTATACACCAGGCAAACCTCATGAATAACGGCATACTGCCCTTAGTGTTCACGAGTGACGCCGACTACGACGCGCTAAGCCAGGACGACGATATCGTCATCGAAAACGCCCCGGCGCAGATTGCCGCCGCAGCGGATGGCAAGAGCGTCACTGTCAAGGCCGGAGGCCGCGAAATAGCTGTGAAGCTGGAGATAACGCCGCGCCAGCGCGACATACTGCTCGCCGGCGGGCTGCTCAACTACACCAAGGCGCACAAGGAGGACTGAACATGGCTCACAACGTAACGCTGATACCCGGCGACGGCATAGGCCCCGAGGTCGCAATGGCCGCCAAGCGCGTCGTGGACGCATCCGGCGTGGAGATAAACTGGCACATAGTCGACGCGGGCGAGAGCCAGATGGAGAAGTACGGCACTCCCCTGCCCGACCACGTGCTCGACGCCGTGCGTGCCGACGGCGTGGCGCTCAAGGGCCCGATAACCACGCCCGTCGGCGTCGGCTTCCGCAGTGTGAATGTCGCGCTCAGGAAGGAGTTCGACCTCTACGCCAATGTGCGCCCGGCGCGCACCTTCAAGGGCGTGGCGAGCCGCTATGAGAACGTCGATCTCGTCGTCGTGCGTGAGAACACGGAGGATTTGTACGCCGGAATCGAGCACATGATAGGCGACGTGGCCGCTGAGAGCATCAAACTAATCACCCGCGCGGGCAGCGAGCGGATAGCGCGCTATGCGTTTGAATATGCCGTTAAAAATGGGCGCAAAAAGGTCACGTGTGTCCACAAGGCGAATATTATGAAATGCACCGACGGCCTGTTTTTGGAAGTCTGCCGCGGCGTCGCGGCAGAGTACCCGCAGATTGAGTTTGAGGACCGGATTATCGACGCGCTGTGCATGCAGCTTGTGCAGCATCCGGAGACCTTCGACGTGCTCGTGCTGCCCAATCTCTACGGCGATATCGTGAGCGACCTCTGCGCGGGCCTCGTCGGCGGGCTGGGACTCGCGCCGAGCGCGAATATAGGCCGGGACACCGCCATCTTTGAGGCCGTTCACGGCAGTGCGCCCAAGCACGCGGGCAAAAACGACGCGAACCCGACCGCGCTTATACTCTCCGCCGTCATGATGCTCCGCCACCTCGGCGAGATGTACGCCGCCGGCAAGATAGAGCGCGCGGTGCTCTCCCTGCTCGAGGGCGGGACCGATGTCACCTACGACCTCGGCGGCAAACTCGGCACCAGCGAGTTCGCAGATGCGGTAATTGCGAAAATGAGCGAATAAAAGCTCTTGCAAGCCCGGCAAAAGTGTGTTATACTAGCTGGGTACGCGGGTGTAGTTCAATGG
>CAYXVA010000020.1:9368-10101 GCA_964467975.1 uncultured Oscillospiraceae bacterium
TCGATTCCCTTCACCCGCTCCACTATGGGTTGCCATGCGGCGATTGAGCTTCGCCGCGTGGCAATTTTTTTGTATAATGCAACTGCTTGTCATAGACACGGACGCGCCTGTGGCTCTCTTAGTCGTGTTGCGGGATCGGAGCGGTGAGAATTCGCTTCCAGGCAGTTGACCACAGGCCCTTATTTCAACCGCTGAAGGTTGTTGACATTCATCCTCCGGCTGTGGGTGCACGATTTGGCGTCGTTCTTGCGGGCAGCATTGTTTTACACCGGCAAATGGCTGTGCTGTCGTATGTGACGGCCTCGTACGCCTCTAATCTATCATTGGGCATGGCGGCAATTGAATGCGGGCGGCCTTGCGACGGCAGAGGCACCGGCAAATTCGGCAAATGTATAAAAACTGCCGCAGAACCAGAGATTCTGCGGCAGTTTTCTGCGCTATGAAACGGTTTTTCGTTGTCCTTGCGAGGGGGCGCACAGTGTGCCCTCTTCTTCGGATAGATTTACAGGTCGCCGAGCAGGTCGTCCATGTTGTAGAGTCCGGGCTCCTTCACCGTGGCGATGTACCTGGCGGCGGCAACGGCGCCGGAGGCGAACACGTCGCGCGATAGCGCGCGGTGCTCGAGCGTGAACACCTCGTCGGGCCCGGCAAACATGACCTCGTGCTCGCCGACGATGGTGCCGCCGCGCCTCGAAGAGATGCCTATCTCCTCGCGGCGGCGCTTCTGACGGAC
>CAYXVA010000021.1:0-5322 GCA_964467975.1 uncultured Oscillospiraceae bacterium
GGCGCCGTTGGATATGGCGAATCCGCTCATGTGCGCGTAGAGGGTGACGCGCCCGTCGCCGTGGTTTATCATTATGTAGTTGCCATAGCCGTTGCCGTTGTCGGGAATCACCGTGGCGACGCCGCTGTCGGCGGCAAGAATCGGCGTGCCGCTGGGGGCTCCGATGTCCTCGCCGGCATGGAAGCGCAAGTCGCCGTATATGGGGTGGATGCGCCAGCCATAGGCGCTCCCCGGGCTGTATCCGGGCAGCGGCCAGATATAGGTGCCGGTGCTGGTGATGCTGTTCGCGGCCTCCTGACGCTCGAGCTCGGCTATCATGTCCTGAATCTCGCTCTCGAGCGCGGCTTCCTTAGCAAGCTGTTCCTGATAGGCGGCGTAGTCCGTTTCAAGTCTGGCCTCGAGGTCGACGATGAGCTGAGTGGCCTCTTCTATCTGCACTTCCAGCTCGGCCTTTTCGGCCTCAAGCTCGCCCTGGCGCTCGTCAAGCTCTACGAGCATCTGTTCGTACTCGGATTGAATCTGCTCCGAGCGCTCGCGCGCCGCGGTGTACTGCTCGTAGCTGCGCTGGTCGGACTGCATAATTTCGCCTATCATGTCAAGGTTGCTCATGAGCTCGCCGAGGCTCTGCGAGCCGAAGAGCAGCGATAGATAAGTGTATCGGCCGTTTTCCTCCATCGCGCGCACGTGCCGGCGATAGGTGGCGAGCTGCTCGCTCTCTGCCTGCGTGGCCAGCTCAACTTCGCGCGCCTTCTGCTCGACGAGCTGGGTGTACAGGGAAACCTGTTCCTCGATGAGCTCAATCTCCTGCCGGAACACCTCGTTTTGCGCGTCGAGCGCGGCCTTCTGCTGCAGGACGTCGGCCTGCTGGGCTTCGAGCTCATCTATGCCGGCCTGCATCTCCTCGCGCTCGGCGCGCAAGGCGTCGCGCTGTTCCTCGAGAGCGTCTATCTGCGACTGCGAGACGGCGTAGGCGTCCGTGGCTGTCAGACTCGGCAGCACGCCGGCTATGAGCACGGCCGCCGCCAACGCAGCTACGGCAACGCGGAATTTGCGTGGTTTAGTCATAATGTGCCTCCAAAGGGGTGGTATCGACTTAACATAATACCACAAAGCTGTGAATATTTCAAGGCCGCGGCAATTGCGGACACACGGCGCGGCACGTGCGCGGACGCCGGAATCGGGCGAGGGCGGCAAATGTTAAAATGCGTTGCTTTACAATTTGGCACCGCGGCGTTTAAAATGCACTCAAAGGAGGAGTGAGCGCATGTTGGGTGACAACATTAAAAAATACCGCAAAGAGCGGGGATATACGCAGGAAGCGCTTGCCGCCGAGCTCAATGTCGTGCGACAGACGCTCTCCAAGTGGGAGAACAACATTTCCGTGCCTGACGCCGGGGCTCTGATTGCCCTGGCCGGGGCGCTGGGCGTGACGGTGAACGCCCTGCTGGACGTATCGCGCGACGAACCGCCGGAGGATCTAGCCGAAGAGCTCGCGCGGGTGAACGCCGAGCTCGCGGAGAGGAACCGGCAAATACGGCGAAACGCCCTCGCGGGCAGAAAGCGCGGGCTGTTAATACTGCTCTCTTTCGCGGCGCTGATCGTCGTGCTGACCGTGCGCAACAAAATAGTGTCGCTGGCCGCAGTGGGCGTGTGCGCGGCGCTCTCGCTGCTGATTTTGTACAGGAACCTGCCGCTGCTCTCGGCGGAGAACGTCACTCCGGTGCAGATGAAGGTCCTGAAGGCGGCGACGGTGATGAGCGCCGTCGTCATGGCCGCGCTCATATTGCTGTGCGTGCTTTTGCAGGCGGAGGCGATAGTGTTGACGGAGAACCGGGAGCGCCGGCTGCTGATAGGGATTTTTGCGTGTGTATTCCTCTTCTTCGGCTTGCTCTCGACTTGGCTGCCCTTCCAGAGACACACCGGGCTGCGCCTGCCGTGGACGGTGAGCGATGAGGAGACGTGGAACATAGCGCACAAGGTCATCGGGGTCATATCCGTGCCCATTACGGTGCTCTACATCGCCGCGGCATGTGCCTTTTCAGACGTGGATAGCGTCGCAAAAGTTTCCGTGGCCGCGCTTATAGCCTTTATCGGGATACCCGCGGTAATATCGCTCGTGTTTTACTGGCGAAAATACCACGGCCTGGGCGGGAAAAAGTAAATGGAACGCAAAAGCGGCCCCACGGGGCCGCTTTTTGCTGCGAGCAAGTTGAGCGCATCAGACGTTGAAATAGCTCGGCATTTTCTTCTTGAGGAATTTGCGCAGGTCCTCGAGCTCGCCCTGAATGAGGTCGTGCTTTTGCAGCAGCGTAACCAGCGGACCATAGACGAGCATGAACGTGTCCTTCGTCTCTATCGCGCCGTAGAACTCGCTGAAGGGCGTGTAGCTCGCGTGGGAGCGCAGGCCCTCGTCGTAGAGCGTTATACGGATGTCGTCCTCGGGCAAAAACTCGTCCTTGCCCTTGAGTAGGCGCGCCGCGTGCTTGTCAAAGGCTCCCGGGCGGTGGCGCTCGGGGCGCGCCTTGCCTTTGGCCTTGAGCTTGTCCTTGCGCTTCCAGAGGAAGGGGTACTTGGCGCGCGAGACCATCTCGTTGCGCTTTTCAAGCGCGCGGCTGACCTGAGGCTGCAGCGCCGCGGTGTCGTACGCCGTGAGGCGGAAAACAAACCTTACTTCGTTCATTGGGCGCTCTCCCGCGGCTCTATCAGTATGACGTTGCTCGTCAAATCCACGCTCTTGAGGTCGCCGGGCACGATTCTCTTAGCGCCGAGCATATCCGTGAGCGTGACCACGCCGTTTTCCACAGATATGGCGGAGACGTAGTTCATAAGCGGCTTGCGCTCGCCGCCGACAAGCTCATATGCATCCGAAAGGCACATCTTATTCGCCTCCTTTAACCAGCTGAAGGGCCTCCTCCAGCTTGTCGTTGCAGTGTCCAAAATAGTGCACCGCGTCGCCGACAAGGTTGGCGGCGTCGTGCTTGCCCTGCGCCTCGAGCGCGTGGGCTATATTGTGCAGTTCCTCGGCGTGGCTGCGGTTGTGCTCGAGCATGTAGCTCATGAGCGCCAGCGTCTGCTCCGGCGTGAGCTCGGGAGTGTCCGCGTGGCTGTGCTCGTGATGGCAGGCGTGCTCATGCGCGTGCTCGTGTCCGCCGGAATGGTCGCCGAAATGCAGCTGAATTTTTTGGTGGAGCATGTTATCCCTCCTTTTGAGTTCATTATACATCCCGCTCGGCGTATAATCAAGCGTGTAAACCTCGTTTGGGGGCTCATGTGTCTAAAAGTAGTTAAGGAATTTGAATTAATCGACAAAATTATTTGCTAATGTTCACGATTTGTCTTGTAAAATTACTCGAAGTATGCTAACATTTTGTCAAGCGTTCGAAGCTCTTTAACAAAGGGGGGCTGCGTATGAATGAACACAAAGCCAAGATAATCGCACTGGCCGGCAAGGGCGGGGTGGGGAAGACCTCGCTTGCCGCGACGATAGTCCGGGTGCTCACGGAGGACAGGCCCGGCAGCCGCATAATGGCCATAGACGCCGACCCGGCCGTGGGCCTCTCCACCGCGCTGGGCGTCACCGTCACGAGCACGCTCGACGATATCCGCCGCGCCGTCATAAAGAGCGCGGAGGACGGCCGTCCCCGCGAGGCCATAGAGATGCTCAACGAGTCGCGCTTTCGCATTTTCGATACGATGGTGGAGACGAACGGCTTTTCCTTCCTCGCGATAGGCAGGCCCGAGAACGAGGGCTGCTATTGTAGCGTGAACGCCTATCTCAAGGAGGTCGTGGGCATGCTGGCGAACGACTTCGACTACGTCGTTATTGACGGCGAGGCCGGCATTGAGCAGATTCAGCGCCGCGTCATGGAAAAGGTCACGCACCTGATTTTGATTTCCGACCAGAGCCGTAAGGGCACGCACGTCGCCGAGACCATAAAGGCCGTGGCCGACGAGCTGGTCATGTACGACCGCATAGGCGCGATAATCAACCGGGTGACCAACCCTGAACTCAACCGGTACATATCGATAGAGGGCGTGGAGATACTCGCCTTCATCCCCGCCGACGAACAGCAGGCGGCCAACGACATCCAGGGCAAGAGCGTTTTTGAACTGCCCGAGGACAGCAAAGTGCTTTACGGAGTGAGGGAAGCGCTCCGCAAAATAGAGATCTTATAAGAGAGGTGTGAACATTTGAAGGACTTAAAGCATTTAATCTACTTTGAGAGCCTGCTTGAGAATGCCAACAACGAGCTTGTAAGGCAGGCTCAAGAGGAAGGCATGCTCGCCTTGGGCTACACCTGCTACCACATGCCCGAGGTGCTGCTCAACGTAGACAACTGCTTCTCGGTGAGAATGCGCGCCCCCAACACGGGCAGCATAGACGTGGCCTCGTACTACATGTCCAACTACACGTGCGAGTACTGCCGCGCCCTGCTCGAGCGCGCCATCGAGGGCGGTTACAATTTCCTCGACGGCATCTGCGGCGTGGACGCCTGCGCGCAGATGAACCGCTGCATGGAGAACATTGAGCTGCTCAAGTGCGTAGATAAGCCCAACTTCTTCGTCACCCACGCGGATATTCCGTACAAGTACACCGACTACACGCTCGACCATTACGTTATACAGATGCAGAACCGTGTCCTAAACACGATGCACGAAAAGCTGGGCGTGGATGTCTCCGACGCCGCGCTGCGCGAGTCCGTGGCCAGGCACAACGAAGTATGTAAAGTGATGACCGAGATAAGCGAGCTCCGCAAACTCGCCAATCCGCCCATCACCGGCTATGAGTTCCACATCATCAACATGGTCAGCTATGTTTGCCCGCAGAAGCTGATTCTGCCCTATCTGCAGGAGACCTTGGCCGAAATTAAGAAGCGCAAACCCGACCCGAAGCCCTGGTACCGCTGCCGTGTCGGCATCGTGGGCAGCGAGGTCGACGACCCCAACCTCACGAAGATGCTCGAGGAGGCCGGCGCGTTTATCTGCTTCGACCGCTTCTGCTTCGGCGTGTTCCCCGGCCGCGAGGTCATAGAGCTTAACGACGAGGAACCCGCACTCAAGCAGATCTGCCGCCACTATCTTATCACAAGCGAATGCCCGCGCTTTATGTCGAACGAGAAGATAGAGCAGCGCCGCACCACGGCCGACAGGCTCGCCCGCGAGTACGACGCCGACGGCATAATCTACGAGAACGTCAAGTTCTGCGATTTCTGGGGCTTTGAGCGCGCTCTGGCCAGCCACATACAGTCTGAGGAATACGGCCACCCCGTGCTCACTATAGACCGCCCGTACAACGCCAAGACGTCGGGCCAGCTCCGTACC
>CAYXVA010000021.1:5332-10091 GCA_964467975.1 uncultured Oscillospiraceae bacterium
GTCGAGGAAACGCTCAAGAATAACATGGAGTGGCTGAAGAAGAACCTGCCCGGCGACCTCAAGATTTGGAAAGAGCTCATAAGCGAGATCGACTGGAATGACTTCAAAAATAAGCAGGTCAATAAGCTCCGGATGGACAAACAGCGCGTCAAAGAGGAGTTCAACGACTTCATGTCCCTCCCCGCAAAGGAGAAGTGGGACCGCGTCGTAAACGGCGAGCGCCAGCTCGGCCGCCTCTACCAGAAGGGCTCGATAGCCTTCACCCGCCGTGAGTGGAAGGGCGTCGAGAGCACCGCGCGCGACTTCCAGAACTGGCTTATCATCTGGCGCGACATGCTGAAAATGGTCATGCGCGACCCTCTGAGCATAGCCATCGGCCTCTTCGAGTACCGCTGGTTCAGCTCCTACCTGGCCTGTCCTGCGTTCTTTGACCGCAACACCCTCGGCTACCGCGGCAGGGCCGTTACGATGAACCGTCTGCTCATGGCGGATGTCTACCGCTACACCGAGGACTGCATAGCCAATCTGCTCATGGCCGACCGACGTGTGGGCGGCAACGACAAGATAAACGACAAGATACTGCTCTTCGACGAGATGACAATGGCCCAGATGATGGCCGGCTTCCCGGGGCTCATAGGCATACCCTGGCAGCTTATCCCCGTCTTCCTCGTCTCCGAGCTCGACCAGCTTATCTGCATCCCGTACATAGACGCCGTGGAGAGCTATGGCCTGCCCGCGGACACCTGCCCCGTGCCCACCAGCGAGTGCGGCTGCGCAGTTGTCGACTCCCTGCCCCACTGCGGCCTCGGCTTCATCTCCACCAGCACGCCCTGCGACGGCTCCGACATGGCCACCAGCTTCCAGGAGCGGCGTATACAGAGGCTCGGCATGCCGACCTATCCGCTCACGCTCCCCGTACGTTACGACGACGAGGACACTGTCGAGTGTGGCGCGCAGGATATGTGGCACTGCATCAAGTGGGTTGAGGAGCTCACCGGCGAGAAGTGGGATTGGGACCACTACTTCGAGGTCATCAGCCGCTTCAACGAGCAGACCAAGATGGAGATGGAGAACTGGGAGGTGAACTCCACTCCGTATCCGCAGCTTATCGGCCCGGCGTACGAGCTCTTCCGCAAGTGGAACTACGAGATGGACGGCGGCATCAACCCGAAGGTCATGAAGACCTTCTACAAGGTCCGCAAGCTCATGTACAAGAGCTACGACGAAAAGTGCAACCCCTACCGCCACCCGATGAAGTACCGCGCGGTCGTCTGGTCGTGCCCGGCCCACTACTACGCGAACTTCTCCAATTGGCTGGCCAACGCCTGGGGTATCGGCGTCCTGGTCGAGATGGAGAGCCTGAACTTCACCAAGCAGCTTGAGACCGAGGACAAGGCCGAGGCGATACGCGACCTTGCCAGGCTCTACGAGCGCATGGTCATGCGTAAGCACACCAACGGCGGCTATGTCCACGTGCTCGATGAGCTGTGGAAGGTCTGCGAGCAGTTCAACGCCAACTTCATCATCATGTACCAGCACGTCTGCTGCAAGACCATGGCCGGTCTGCAGGGCCTCTTCGACGAGCAGGCCCGCGAGCGCGGACTGCACCTGATATGGGTCGAGCACGACCTTATGGACCCGCGTACCGTCTCGAGGCGCGACATGCGCACCAAAGTTTCGAACTACATGCGCGCCATCATCCAGGCCGAGCCAATGGACGAGAGCCTCATAGAGTTTGAAGACGACATCACCTGGTAAATCAGCGGGCCTTTGTCCGTCGCGTTCCCTGAATCTGCGGACAAATCTCGACCTGATTGAGCGGTTCCCCACTTATTATCTGATTGATAGGAGGATAAAATAAATGAAGTACTTTGGAGGCTGCGACGTTGGTTCGACCTACACTAAGGCCGTTATCCTGGACGAGACCGGCAAGATGGTTGCCAATATCACTATAAGAAGCAAGATGAACTCCGAGCAGAGCGCCACCGTGGCGATGAAGGAAGTAATCGACCAGGTGTCCGAGCTGGGCAGCAGCGAGGACCTCGCCTACCTGATAGGTACCGGCTACGGCCGCAACAAGGTGCCGTTTGCGGATGAGAATATCTCTGAGATAAGCTGCCACGCCATGGGCGTGCATGTCACCGACCCGAGCGTCCGCGCTATCATAGACATCGGCGGCCAGGACGTCAAGGGTATCAGCATCGACACCGACGGCACCGTCAAGAACTTCGCCATGAACGACAAGTGCTCCGCCGGTACGGGCCGCTTCTTCGAGGCTATGGCCAATGCCTTCGAGATGAGCCTGCCCGAGTTCTCGAACCTGAGCCTTTCGGCCAAGAACGTTATCCCGATAACCGCGCAGTGCACCGTCTTTGCCGAGAGCGAGGTCATTACCCTCGTCGGCGAGGGCAAGCCCACCGACGAGATAGCCGCGGGCATCGAGATGGCCGTCGCCAAGCGCTGCTTCGTCATGGCCAAGAAGGCCGGTGCGACCGACTCGATAACCCTCACCGGCGGCTGCGCCAAGAACGAGGGCCTCAAGCAGGCGATAGAGCACGTGCTGAAGCTGAAGGTCATCAACCTCAAGACCGACCCGCAGCTCATGGGCGCGCTGGGCGCTGCGGAGTACGCCCGTCAGAAAGGCATGGCCAAGGGCGCCTGAGCGTTCCAGGCCAGGAAAGGAATGGTCATTAAATGAAGAAAGGCTGCATTATCGGCAGGATATTCAAGACCCTTGTGGGCATCCTTGCCGCAACGGTCGGTGTGCTTTTCACTATTTACTTCCTGAATTTGGACATGAAGCTCGTGGGCTGGCTCTACACAGTGCTCAACAAGTTCCACGACCGCAAGCCAAGGGACGTTCAGTTCTGATATGGAACTATACGACAGCACTATCCGCGAAATTAAAGAGCGCATAGACAGCCATACCCCCAAAACTTGGGGGTATGAGCCGGGCCGCGCGTGGACGGACAACGGAGCAAACGAGCTCGTGCTCACGCGCGACGCCGCCTATGAGCTCGGCGGGGGCAACCTCCCTGCGAGCAACTGCACCTGCATCACCACGGATGCGGCGCTGGTCCCGGAGGACAAGATCGTGCTCGTGGGCCCGGATTTGGGCCAGATACGTTCCGACACGTCCTTTGCCCGCATAGTTTTGCTGCACGTCAACGCGATAAGCGGCGACGACCAGGAGGCGTTCCGGACGATACGGGACATGGAGTTCGTGAAATATCACGTGTTCCCCCAGGGCTACATGATGCGCGTCTCGCCGGAGAACGGGCGCGAACAGGTGCGTGTCAGCAAGCAGGCGCTCAAGCGCGGGATAAGCTTCCGCAATATCGGCAACAGCTTTATCAAGAAGTATAAGGAAAACAAGCTCATCGACCACGTGTGTATCATCTTCGTAACCGGCGACACGCCCCTGTGCAAGGAGCTCGCCGCCACGGCCAAGAAGGTGGACGCCATAACGCTGACCCTCAACCACATCATGGACGGCCTCGCGACAGACTGCTCGGTCTGCTCGTTCAAGCCAGTCTGCGACGAGGTCGAGGGCATGAAGGAGCTGCACTTTAAAAAAGGCGCGGCCCCGATGAACCTCTAAGCACAAAAAGCTCCCCGAAAGGGGAGCTTTTTTGGCGCTTGCGGGCTCAGTCGTTGAACTTGAAGCCCATTATCATGTCAACCTGGGCGTTCAGCGGCACATTGAAGATACGCGCGCCGTTGACCTTAGCCATTTCGGCGAGGTCGGAGTCATCAAGCGTAAAGTCGAATATGTCGAAATTCTCAGCCATGTGCTCAGGGTCGTGACTGCCGGGAACGGCGGCGAAGCCGGTCTGGAGCTGCCAGCGGAGGATGGCTTGCGCGGGGGTCTTGCCGTGCTTTTCGGCCACGGCAGCTATCTCAGGGCGGCCGAGCAGCTCTCGGTTGCTCATCGTGCCGCCGAGCGGGAACCATGCCTCGCGGGCGATGCCGCGCTTTTTCAGCTCCTCGACGTATGCTGTGGGCGTGAAGCGCGGGTGCCGCTCCATCTGGGCGATAGCAGGGGTTATCTCAATGCCCTCGAAGAAGCTCTCGTACTCATCGCTGCGCTCGAAGTTGCTTATCCCGATGCTTCTGACCTTGCCGTGGCGCACGGCGCTCTCAAGGCCGCGCCAGCCGGCCTTCACGTCGCAGAGGAAGTGGTGCAGGTAGACGAGGTCGAGATACTCAACGCCGAGGCGCTCGAGCGCGCGGTCGACGGCGGCATCGGCGTCGTCGTGCTCGGTGGGCCAAATCTTGGTGGTGAGCCAGATCTTGCCGCGATCCACGCCGCTCTCCTTTATCGCCTCATCCACCTCTTTCTCGTTGAGGTAGGCATGGGCGGTGTCGATGTGCCTGTAACCGGCCTTGAGCGCCGCAAGGACATAGCGCTTGGCAGTGCCGTCGGGCGGCGAGGCCGAAAGTGCCGAAGCCGAGGGCCGGCATTTTTGCGCCGTAATTGAGGGTGATGTATTCCATGGTAAAACTTCCTTTCCAAATTACAGCTTACGGCCGTGCAGAGCCTGCACAAGCTTGGGGTCGGTGTGGTCTATTATCTCGCTGTGCCCGATGTCCAGCGCGGAGATTTCTTTCATTTCCTCGTCGGTGAGGGAGAAGTCAAAGACGTCGAGGTTCTGCTCTATGCGCTCTTTATGCGTGCTCTTGGGTATCACGACCACGCCACGCTGTATATTCCAGCGCAGGGCGACCTGCGCGGCGCTCTTGCCGTACTTCCCGCCGA
>CAYXVA010000022.1:0-10051 GCA_964467975.1 uncultured Oscillospiraceae bacterium
GCAAAAACCTGGCGCCTCGAAGTTCATTGCCATCCTTGTCCACGCCCTTACATCCAACCGGGCCGCGTAACTAAACACAGATAATGGGAGGCTCATACGAGCCTCCCATTATCTGTGTTGAATTCGTTATTGCGATTTGATGGTTTGACGGTTACCGTAGCTGCGTTGTTGGGGTGCGATTTTGCTTTTTATGTGACTATAGCTCAAAGGCTCTAAGTACAGCTGCACATACACGCATTGCATTTCCGCGTTGGCCCTAAAATCTTTGGATTTTAGGGCTTTTTTGCGCCCAAATTGGCTCTGTTTAGGCCCTGTGTTAATATGCGTCGCCGTCTATTCCAGCGGGGCACCGCTGTCGTCGCTATCATACTTGTCGGGGAGAGGAACAGGATAGGAGCCTTCTGCGTCTGAGTATTTTATCAGCAGCCCGAAGAGCTCCATTATTTGCAGCGTTTCGCGTTCGCCGTGCTTTCCTTTGGAGTGGCTTATCACCAGATAGTCCGACAACCGCTTGGCGGTCTCCAGGTTTTCGCCCTCCAGGACGGCGTACACAGCGCAGGGGCCTAGGCCGGGGGAGGTGAAGTGGAAGTACGGGTTTGCCATGAAAAAGAGGTACGTCATATAGTCAAACTGGCACTCCACGTACTCCAGCGTCTGTCCAGGCTGCGGCTTGAATTTATACGCCTGATAGTCGCTTATCGCCATAAGCACGCCTCGGCGCAGCTCGTATTCGTCTGAGTTGACGTATATGGTGCCGGTTCCGCTCTTTACAAGTATCAGCGTTGTGGAGTTGTTCTGCCGGAGGGCGGTTTCCATAGTGACACGGCGGTGCGCGGCCTTGACCGGTGATCTTTGCTCCGTGATATCGCTAAAAAAGTAATCCATGCTCGTCATGGGCTGAGAGAATCCCTTGATTTTTTTCCGTGGCATTTTACTTCCTCCCCTTCATATTCCGGAATTCGGTGGGCGTCATGCCATTGACTCGGCGGAAGCTACGCGTGAAAACCTTGGCTGAATTGTAACCCACACTAAGGGCAATGTCGAGGAGCGGCAACTCAGTGTTTATCAGCAGCGCCTCAGAGTGGCGCACGCGGTTGAGCAATATGATTTGCCGTATGTTCATCCCGAACATCTCGCGGAACCTGTCGCTGAGTAGATCCTCAGAGATGTAGAACTCGGAGGCAATCTGTTTTTGAGTTATGGGCTGGGCATAGTTCTTATAAATGTAATTTAAGGCGGACACGACGGTTTTGCTGCCGACCATGCCGTAGTAGCCTTTGCCGGAACTGAGCCTCTGCGTGCGGTATTCTTTTGGTGATATGCCCTTGTACTTCTTAAAAATGCGGTAGAAGGAGGCCTCCGTGGAAAAGCCGGAATAAGACAGCAGGTAGGACAGGGACACGTCCTCAAAGAACATGGCCCCGCAGGCGATGTTTATCCTCACGCGTTCCAACTCCTGTTGAAAGTCGTGCCCACTTATCCGGCGCATCTCGCGGTTGAGCTCCTCCGGGGAACATTCAAACTCTTCGGCCACAGCCTTGACCGTAAGCGGTTCTCGGTAGTGTTCGGCTATGTACAGCACCGCATTCCAGCCCAGGGGCATGGGCGTTTTTACCTCGTTGTGCTTGGCCCGTTTTATGCAGTCGTCTATAAAGAAAAACACTATCTGCCCCAGCACGGCTACCTTTATCGTGGAGCTGCCGCGCCCGTAGGAGTCGTTCTCGGACTCAAACTCGCTTAACAGTCGGCGTATGATGTCCCGCTTTTCCTCCTTGACGGTGATGACGGGCATAGCCTGCATTATCGCGCGTGAAACTGGGTCGGTCATGGGGCGCATGACGAGGTAGGAGGAGAGCGGGTAGTCATATACGCACAGCGTGAACTCCAGAGTACTACTGAACACAGGCTCAATGGTGTACGTGTGGTAGGATTGCAACCAGCACAGGCTGCCTTCGGCGAGCGGAGTCTCGACGCCGTTGATGGTTATGAACCCCTCGCCCGAGGTGACGAACATCACAATCGACTCGTCCTCCGAAATGGGCGGAAGGGGCTCAGTGATGGAAAAATGTTGAAGCCGAAGATACTTGTCCGGGCCGACAAATACGCCACTGGACGGCTTCTCCGATATGCTTTTTGAGGTTGGCCAATTCTTCATTTCTCTCTTCCTAACACTCGAAAATCACGGTTCCCTATTAAAACTCTGGCTGCAGCAGTCAACGCCACATGTCAGCCGAAAACATAAATCGCGAAAATCACATGAATATTTTGCGAAAACGAATATATTGCAAACGTTATTGAAATCTTTTTGTTACTAATATTGACAAATGGCAGTTCGGGCGGCATTGGAGTCCGAAAAGCATCATTTGATAGTATTTAACCAGTTTTATTCCCCATTGTCAACAATTAATTAACGATTTTGGAATCGTCGACAGTGAAGTAATAGCCTACTAATGTTCCCTCATTTTACTTCTGTATGCGTTAATATTTTAGCAACAGATAATCATGTAGCAATATGTCGCTTGCGTGCGTCGATGATTAGGGAGGTTTGATGAATAATGGTTGACGTTACTCGTCTTAACAGATATAACCTCGGCGAAACGGATTTTGTCACCCCAGGCATGCAACTGAGGTATGTGGCGCAGGCAAAGCCGGATGAGCCGGCGGTCATTCGCGTGCATAGCGATTGGAGCGAAGAGAGGATAAGTTGGAGCGAGCTGGACAAGCTGACGAACCAGATGGCGTGGCTGCTGATGGACAAGGGCGTCAAGCCCGACAGCACCGTACTGGTTTCGTATCCGAACTCCATAGAGCACATTGCGGCGAATTTCGCCATATGGAAAACCGGTGCGTGCTATATGCCTATCTCCTGCCGTACGCAGTCGGAAGAGCTTCTGGAGCTTCAGGGGCTGCTCTCACCGGCCGCCGCGCTTACGGATATAGATGTGGACGAGTCGATGTTCAAATGCGGCATTGCTGGGCTGCGTTCGGCCTGCGCCGGATATCCGGAGGACATGCCACCCGACGTCATTTCGAACCCCAACATTATAAACGCCTCCGGAGGCTCCACGGGCAAGCCCAAGCTGATAAGGCAGAAGATACCCTGCGGGCACAGCGATGGCTCGCTCGGCTCGTGGTTCAAGGTCAGCGGCATGGACACGGACCAGACTCAGCTCCTGGCCGGGCCGCTTTTCCACGGCGCGCCGCACATCGCCGCGATGAACGGCCTCTTCGCCGGAGGCACACTCATACTCCCGCCGACGCTCTGTCCCGACATCCTTGTCGAGTGCATTGAGAGGTACAAGGTGCAGTTCATACAGACTGTGCCCACGCTGATGCACAGGATGATCAAGCTGCCCGGACTGAAAAAGGAGAGCTTCTCCTCGCTCGAGGCGCTCTACCACACCGGCGGCGTTTGCTCCGAGTGGCTCAAACGGGCTTGGCTGGAGATTCTGGAGCCGGAAAAAATTTACGAGATTTACTCTATGACCGAGGTCATCGGCATGTGTGCGATACGCGGCGACGAGTGGCTCAGGCATCCCGGCAGCGTCGGCCTACCGCAATACGGAAGCGAGCTTTCCATACGTGACTGCAACGGAACTGAGCTCGGTCCCTACGAGGTTGGCAACATCTATATGTCGCCTCCGGCCGGATTCTTCTACACAGAATACATAAACGAAAAGCCCCTTGAGACCGTGGGAGACAACTTCCGCAGCGTCGGTGACATGGGCTATGTGGACAACGAGGGTTACCTTTATTTTTCCGACAGGCGCAGCGATATGATAGTCACTGGCGGCGAGAACGTGTTTGCCGCCGAGGTGGAAAACGCGCTGCTGCGCAATCCGCACGTGCTCGACGCCGTGGTTGTCGGCATTCCCGACGCCGAATGGGGACGCAGACTCCACGCCGTGCTCGAAACCGACGGCCAGGTGGGCGCAGAAGAGCTCAAGAGCTCTCTCAAGCACCTCCTGCTGCCGTATAAGGTGCCCAAGACCTACGAGTTTGTAAAGCGCATCCGCCGCAAGGAAAACGGCAAGATTGCAAGGGACGAGGTTTTGCACGACTGCATAGCCAGGGGCGTGTAACCCGAAAAGAGGAGCGCACAGGAACTCAATCACTACATTAATAAAACATAAAAGGAGAGAGACAAATGAGCTACGACGCACTGTTCAGCCCGATTAAGATTCGTGGGCTGGAGCTGAAGAACAGAGTGGTCCTTCCCGGTATGAATACCAAGATGGTCCGCAACAAGCATGAGATAGGTGAGGACATGATCGCCTACCATGTAGCCAAAGCCAAGGCAGGGTGCGCCCTGAACATCTTCGAGGTCGCGGCTGTCTGTCCGGAACCGCACGCCTATATGTACATGGGCCTGTACACCGACAAGGACGTGGAGGAGCTCAAAAAGCTCACCGACGCGGTGCACGCCGTGGGCGGACGCATGGGCATCCAGCTCTGGCACGGCGGCTTCACGCCACAGTACTTCTTCGACGAGAGTAACAAGCTCGAGACCCCCGACACGCTCACCGTCGAGCGTCTGCAGGAGATTGAAAAGCAGTTCGGACAGGCCGCTAAGCGCGCCGTCGACGCCGGTTTCGACGTGATAGAGTTCCACGGCGGGCACAGCTACCTCCCGCACGAGATGCTCAGTCCTGGCACTAACCACCGCACCGACGAATACGGCGGGAACTTTGAAAACCGCTGCCGTTTCGTCTGGAACTGCATAAAGGAGATACGCTCCAACATTCCCGAGGATATGCCATTCTTCATGCGCTGCGATGCCGTCGACGAGCTCATGCCCGAGGTCATGAGCGAGCAAGAAATAGTCGACTTCATCAACCGCAGTGCCGAGCTGGGCGTCGACGTTGTCGACTTGTCTCGCGGCAACTCCATGAGCTTTGCCACCGTGTACGAGGTTCCGCCCTATCTGCTCAAGCCGGGCTTCAACATGGACAACATCGCCAAGATAAAGAGCCAGATAAGCATCCCCGTCATGGGCGTCGGCCGTGTCAACACCCCCGAGCTCGCCGACCGGCTTATCGCCGAGGGTAAGGTCGACATGGTCGGCATAGGCCGCGGCCAGATAACCGACCCGCAGTGGGTAAAGAAGGCACAGGAGGGGCATCCGGAGCTTATCCGCAAGTGCATTGGCTGCGACCAGGGCTGCTACGATGCGGTTATAGACCCGCGCTTTAAGACAATTACCTGCACCCGCAACCCGCTGGCCTGCCTCGAGTACAAGGGCCTGCAAAAGGCCGACAGCCCCAAGCGTGTCATGATAGCCGGCGGCGGCATGGGCGGTATGATGGCGGCCGAGATACTCAAGGCCCGCGGCCACGAGCCCGCCATTTACGAGGCCGGTGACCACCTGGGCGGACAGTTTCTGCTCGCCGGCGTCGCTCCCCAGAAGGAAGAGATGACCGCCGCGGCCGAGTGGGAGGTCGCCGAAGTCGCACGCATGGGCGTTGAGGTCCACCTGAACACCCCCGTCACAGCCGAGCTCATTGCCGAAGTCAAGCCCGATGAGGTCATTATCGCCGTCGGCTCCGACTACGTCTGCCCGGCCATCCCCGGCGCCGAGGGCGCTTACCACCAGTACCAGGTGCTCACTGGCGAGGTCAAGCTCTCCGGCAACGTCTGCGTCGTCGGCTGCGGCAGCGTCGGCAGCGAGGTGGCGATGCTCCTCGCCGCGCAGGGCTGCAAGGTCACCGTCATGGAGAAGAAGGGCGTCGGCAACGATCTCACCATGCTGCGCAAGATGTTTATAAAGCCCCAGTTCAAGGGCTTCGGCATAACCGGCATGGGCGGCACGACCGTCCTGGACATTGCCGACGGCAAGACCGTCCACTACGTGATAACCGACCGCAAGACCAAGGAGACTACCGAGGGCAGCGCCGACTTTGACGCCGTCGTCATATGCATGGGCATCACCGCCCGCGGCAGCGAGAACCTCCAGGCCAAGTGCGCCGAGCTGGACATTCCCTGCCACGTCATAGGCGACGCCAAGCAGGCCCGTACCGCCCTCTGGGCCACCCGCGAGGCCGCCCAGGTAGCACTGGAGCTTTGATTAAAGAGAGAGGTCAACAGGCAAATCGGATTTTGAATTGGAGATCTTGGTGAAGTTCGAAAAGCTGTTTGCACCCATAAAACTGCGCGGCCTTGAGCTTAAGAACCGCGTCCTCATGCCCGGCATGGACACCAAGCTGGCGCACGACCACGTTGGAGAGGAGGTCGTAGCATACCACCTCGCCCGCGTGGAGGGTGGCTGCGCGCTCAACATGTTTGAGTGCACCGCGGTACATATAACTTCCCGTTCGAGGATGAACTTCGGCCTCTACACTGAAGAGCAGCGTGATGAGTTCAAAAAGCTCACCGGCGCCGTACATGAGGCCGGCGGAAAGATAGGCGTACAGCTGCTGCACTGCGGCTTCGTCTACCGCCCCTTCCTGTACGAGGGAGTGCGATGCCTGGACGTCAACAACATGACGCAGGAGGATATTGACGAGATCGTCACAGCCTTCGGCAAGAGCGCCAAGTTCGCCGTCGAGGCCGGGTTCGACACCGTGGAGTTCCACGCCGCACACACCTATCTGGCCCACGAGTTCCTCTCCGCCGGAATCAACCGCCGCACCGACGGCTACGGCGGCTGCCTTGAAAACCGCGCCCGTTTTGCACTTGAGTGCATACGCGAGATGCGACGGAACATGCCCGAGGATATGCCGCTGCTCATGCGCGTGGATGTGCAGGACGACTACCTAGAAAACGGCTTGACCGTTGACGACGTGGCCGCGTTCGTAAACATGGCCGCGGATGCCGGAGTCGATCTCGCGGATGTTTCCCGCGGCAACATCCTCACCTTCGCGAACGTGTACGAGGTTCCGCCGATAAACCTGTCCAAGGGCCTCAACATCGAGCTTATAGGCAGGCTCAAGAGCAAAGTCAAGATACCCGTGGCCACCGTCGGGCGCATAATCGAGCCCGAGATGGCTGAAAAGGCCCTCAAAGAGGGTAAGGCCGACATGGTCGCGATAGGCCGCGCGCAGATAGCCGACCCCGACTGGTGTGCCAAGGCCATGCGCGGCGAGAGCGGCAAAATTGTAAAGTGCATCGGCTGCCTTCAGGGCTGCTACGACGCCGTCACGCTGCTCGACCGCGAGCATGTCGCCTGCCTACGCAACCCCATGTGCGGCCGCGAGAGCAAGCCCGTGCCCCAGGCAAAGCGTACGCTGCGTGTCATGGTGATAGGCGGCGGCATGGGTGGACTGGTCGCAGCACGTTACCTCAAGCGGTTCGGCCACGAGCCGGAGATTTATGAGATGACCGGGTCACTCGGCGGACGGTTTGTTCTCGCCGGCAAGGCCCCCCACAAGGAGGAGATAGGCGAGGCCGTCGAGTGGGAGATCGCCGCGGTGAAGGAACTCGGCATCCCCGTGCACCTGAACACGACCGTTACGCCCGAGCTTATCGCCGCGGTCAAGCCCGACGCGGTGATATGCGCCATCGGCGCGACGCCGCTGATACCGCCCATCAAGGGCCACGAGCTCAGCCACGTCTGCAACGCCCACGAGGTGCTCGCGGGCGAGGTCACGCCCTCCGGCAACGTCGTCGTTATCGGCGGCGCGAGCGTCGGCGTCGAGGTCGCGGAATACCTGGCCGAGCGCGACGCGCACGTGAGCGTCATTGAAATGCGCAACAAGCCCGGCATCGGCTACGGCCCGCTGCGCCGCAAGTTCGTAAAGCGCAACCTCTTCGACTACGGCATAAACTTCATCTCCGAGGCCCGGTGCAAGGAGATTCTGCCCGACGGCGTGGTTTACGTCAAGAACGACAAGACCGAGACCATAAAGTGCGACGCCGCGGTTATTTCCGTCGGCTCTCGCAGCCGCGACAGCGGCGAGATTGTCCGCGCCTGTGCGTCGCTCGGCATTTTCTGCCGCGTGATAGGCGACGCCAAGACCGTCGGCAACGCGCTCGACGCGACCACGACCGGCATGGACGCCATCTACGAGCTGCTCGGGGAGAACGCCTGAACGTATAAGCACATGCCGGCGCCGCCCGGCCCGGCGTGCTGAAAACACAATAACAAGTTACAGGAGGCACAGCTAAATGACTATTGAAGAAAGGGTAGAAGCCCTCGAGAAGGAAACCCAGAAGCTCCGCGATGTCATAGAGATAATGAACCTGAAGGGAAAGTATTTCCGCTGCCTCGACAGCAAGGACTGGGACGGACTTGAGACTACGTTCTCTCCCAACGTATCCACTTCCTACTCCAACGGCAAACTCGCTTTCCATGGCCCGAAGGAGGTCACAAACTACTTCAAGCAGACCATGCCTGCCGAGATGATCAGTATGCACATGGGTCACACCCCCGAGATAACCATCGAGAGCGAGACCACAGCTACCGGTCGCTGGTATCTGCAGGACAACCTGATTTTCACCGAAGGCAGCCCCTACGCCGGCATCGGCATACAGGGCGGCGCTTTCTACACTGACAAATATGAAAAGATAGACGGCAATTGGCTTATAGTCGAGACCGGCTACGTTCGCATCTATGAGGAGAGCTTCAAGCGCCCGCATACCCGCATGACCGCCAACATGCACGCCAAGAGCGAAGACAAAGCGGAGTAAATCCAGATTGAAATTTATTTGAAAGGAAAGAAGATATCATGGAACTCGTAAAGGATAAGGTCGTATTCATCACCGGCGGTACCCGCGGCATAGGCTTTGCCGCCGCCAAGTGCTTCATTGAAAACGGCGCGCACGTTGCTATTGCCGGCCACTGCCAGGAGACCGTTGATGCCGCCCTCGCCAAGCTCAAGGAGCTCTACCCCGATGTGGACGTCTTGGGCCTGCACCCGACCCTGACCAGCCGCAAGGAAATGTACGAGGCCGTCGGCGCCGTCGTCGCCAAGTGGGGCCGCATCGACGTCATGATAAACAACGCCGGCATCACCCACGCCAGCGTGTTCAGCAAAATTCAGGAGGGTGAGTTCGAGCACTTGTTCGACGTCAACGTCTTCGGCGTGTACAATGGCTCCTGGGCCGCCTACGAGTACATGAAGGCCAATAACTCCGGCGTCATCATCAACACTTCCTCCGTTACCGGCCTCTACGGCTCCCTCTCCGGCGTGGGCTACCCCGCCAGCAAGGCTGCCGTCGTCGGCATCAACGCCGAGCTCGGCCGTGAGCTCGTCCGCCGCAACATCCGCGTGGTCGGCGTTGCGCCCGGCGTCGTAAACACCGATATGACCAACGCCGGTATGGATCCGGCCATCAAGGAGCAGTACCTCAAGCACTTGCCTATGAAGCGCATGCTCGAGCCCGAGGAGATTGCCAACGTCTACCTGTTCCTCGCCAGCGATCTCGCCAGCGGCATCACTGCCACCACTGTAAGCGTAGATGGTGCCTACAGGCCATAAGCTATGCTGCTGAAAGACAAGGTGGCCATAATTACCGGCGCCAACTCCGGCATTGGCCACGAGTGTGCCCTGGTGTTTATCTCTGAGGGGGCGTCGGTCGCCGGAGTGGATATAAACACTGGCAATATGGCGAAACTGGAGGAAACTGCCACAAGGCAAGGTGTTGAGTTCGAGGCATATCAGTGCGACGTTCGCAGTGAAGACGCCGTAAGGAGGGTAGTCGACGCTGCAGCATCACGCTTCGGCGGACGTATAGACATCATGCTCAACGTAGCCGGAATAACCATTGATTCGCCGGTCACGCGCACGGACAAGAGCGCTTTTGACCGCGTGATGGATGTCAACGCCGGAGGTACTTTCAATTTCTGCAAGTATGTTGCCTCGTATATGAAAAAGCAGCGCTTTGGCTCAATAGTCAACACGAGCTCTGTCACCGCGCAGTACGGCACGCAGATGGGTACGCCATACAGCGCCAGCAAGGCCGCGATACTCGGCATAACGCGC
Organism: uncultured Oscillospiraceae bacterium; assembly: GCA_964467975.1. Classification (GTDB taxonomy): domain Bacteria; phylum Bacillota; class Clostridia; order Oscillospirales; family Oscillospiraceae; genus Scatomorpha. The sequence goes on from CAYXVA010000022.1 coordinate 9,921, forward strand.
TCCCTGGCAATGGAGCTTGCGGCATGGAACATCAGAGTGAACGCGGTCGCGCCCGGCGTCGTCAACACCGAGATGGTCTCGAACCTGAACGAGAAGGAACTCGAGAGCTGCGCGAGGATCATACCGCTTGC
>CAYXVA010000023.1:0-1792 GCA_964467975.1 uncultured Oscillospiraceae bacterium
TCGGGGGTCCGGGGACGCTTTCTTTTTTCAAGATAAAAGAAAGCGTCCCCGGATTATTGCTAGAAATGTAAATGAGAATATGATTTGGACTTAACCGTGCATGCCGACGTGGCATTACACATAGAACTTCTCCGGCTGGGTATAGCTCTCGGCTATTTTCACCTCCACGTCCGGGAAGCGCTCTGCAATCCAGCCGCGCAGCACGGGAACGACGACGTTTTCGGTGCTGAAGTGGCCTGCGTCGACGAGGTCTATGTCCAACTCGTCGGCCCAGATGAACTGGTGGTGCTTCACGTCCGCCGTCACGAATGCGTCGCAGCCGCGCGCTTTCGCCGCCGGGATGGAGTCCGCGCCCGAGCCGCCGCAAATTCCAAAGAGCTGCACGGGCTTCTCGGGCCCGGCATAGCGCAGGCCGTTGGCGTGGAGCGACGTCTTTACGTGGGCAAGGAAGGCGGCAAATTCCGTAGGCTCCGGCAAACGGCACAGGCGACTTATGGTGTCGTCCGGCGTGAGCAGACCGAGGTTTTCCGCACCGAGAGCGGCGCAGAGCGAGTCGTTTACCCCGTCCTTGGCCGCGTCGAGGTTCGTGTGCATGCAGATTGCGGAGATGCCATGCTCGAGCAGGGCGACGAATTTACGTCCGGTGAGGTCGTTTGTGGTGACGCTCTTCATCGGCGTGAAGGTCAGAGGATGGTGCGATACGATAAGCTCAGCTCCGAATTCGGCCGCCTCGGCAGCCACGGAATCCGTGATATCCAGCGCGACGAGCACCTTGGTGACGGAGGTGTCCTCCCTGCCGGCGAGGTAGCCGGCGTTATCAAAGCTCATCTGAGTCTCAAGCGGCGCCTTCTCGCATAGGAAGGCGAAAATGTCTTTAACGGTGGTCATGTTATTCCTCCTTCGTGTATTTGCCTAAGCGCTCCAACGTGCTCCGGGCGGACTCTGCTTCGGCTGCGCAGTCCGCACCGAGGAGCATGCCGCCCATGGCGCGCTCAAGGCGCTCTGTGCGCATTTTAATCCACTGTCCGAGCAGACTGTCGCCCCGCGATAAGAGCGCGTCCTCGGCGTACAGAGCGTCCGACGCGCCGCCGCGGCAGAGCAGCGCGATATACATCCGCCGGCCTTCGGCGGCAAGGGCTGCGTCAAAGATGCCGTAGCCGTTTTCACGCAGCCAGAGGCTGAGCTCGTCGAGCTTACTCTGCGGCTGGAGTATCAGCTTCACGCCGTTCTTCGTCCACGGTGCGCGGGAGAGGATGCCCATGATGGTCTCCCCGCCCATTCCGGCGCAGACAACCGCGTTGCAGCCGTCCGCGTCCGGGAAGTCCAGGCCGTCGGCGAGCTCGAAGCGCATCTTTCTGTCGCATCCGGCCTCGGCCGCGTGGCGTCTCGCACTCTCGAGCGGGCCGCGCCGGATGTCGGCGGCGACGGCGTATTCAATTTTGCCACCCAGCAGCAGGCTTATCGGCAGATAGCCGTGGTCGGTGCCCACGTCGGCTAGCACGCCCGACCCGGCGGCAAAGCGAGCGCACATTTCCAGGCGCGGCGTCAGATTGGCGTTGTAGTTCATATCGTCTCCCCTACCGGTATGCTCCGTCGAAACAAAAAAATAAAGCCGGCCTTGCGGGCCGGCTTTATTTTACACGGTAGCCAGGTATTCCTTGAGCTTTTCGAGGAAAGCGTCCGGGTCAACCTCGTGCACATAGCAGGCCTGCTCAACGGTCTCGCCGCTGGCAAGGGCGCAGCCCATGCAGTGCATGCCGATAGCCATGAAGGCCGGCATAGCCTGGGGGCA
>CAYXVA010000023.1:1802-9895 GCA_964467975.1 uncultured Oscillospiraceae bacterium
GGGCACTCCTCTATGATATCGGAAATCATCGTGTCGCGCTTGATGTCAAGCATGGTTCTTACCTCCGTGGTGAATATACGATTAAGAACGGCCGGACTACCTGCCGGCGGCCCGGCCGTTGCTTGCGGCTTTATGAGCAGCTCAGGCGTTGTTCTGCTGCTCGCGAATCTTGGCGAAGCACTCGCTGCAATAGACGGGGCGGTCGCTCTTCGGCTCGAAGGGGACACGGGCCTCGCCTCCGCACATGGCGCACACGGCCGTGAAATACTCGCGCGGGCCGCGGGAGGCATTCTTGCGGGCGTCACGGCAGGGCTTGCAGCGCTGCGGCTCGTTCTGGAAGCCGCGCTCGGCATAGAACTCCTGCTCACCCGCGGTGAAAACGAACTCCTTGCCGCACTCTTTGCACACTAGTACTTTGTCTTCAAACATGTTAGACCCTCTCTTTTTTCGGTTTTATGCGTTCAGCTTCTGCTGATGTCGCCATAGAATGGTTGCCTCGCCAGCTTGCGGCGAATCCGCTGTACAGCGTTGTCCACAGCTTTCTCCGTCCTTCCCACCTCTGCGGCTATCTGCCTGTAGGTGAGCCCTTCAAGGAAATGAAACAGGACTTCTGTCTCAAAGGAGGACAAGCATCGTGAAAACGTGGAATAAAACTCTTTTTCGCTCTCTTTGGCGAGGACCTGTTCTTCGGGCGAACGACTGAATACCTCCGGCTTTACCTCAGTGGATGGCCGGGCTTCTTCTTCCGAGAGGATTACATATTCCAAAGACACGCCGCCGTTGAGCGGCTCGTGTTTTTTTCTTGATGCGGATCTTACTGCTTCAAGTATGCGGTTGCGTATACAGACTTCGGCAAACGGACGGAATTTTGCCCCGGATTCGGGACTGTAGCTTCTGATGGCGTTCAGCAGCCCAAGAAAGCCCTCCTGGGTTAAATCCTCGCTGTCGCCTCCGGCCAGGAAGTACGGCCTCGCGCATATTCTGACGAGCCTTGTGTAGCGCTCGATCAGTTCTTCCTCTGCGCGTGTGTTCCCATACTTGGCGTAACGCCACAGCTCTTCATCATTCATTTCCGACAAAATGGTGTAGTCTGCCATAACACGACCAAAACACACTAGATAAATTATATAACAAGCAAATGGAAAGTCAAGCGAAATTATCAGAAATTATCAAAAAAGCCGTACGGCCTTTGTATATTTCATTCAGCAATCCCTATTATATACAAATATACAATTCAGATTTCCATCTGCTCGTCTTTGTTATAGTTTAACCCTAAATGCTCATACGCTTTGCGCGTCACGCAGCGGCCCCGCGGCGTACGGGTCAAAAAGCCCTGCTGCATCAGATACGGCTCATAGACGTCCTCGAGCGTAACAGCTTCCTCGTTTATTGTCGCGGCGAGGGTGTCGAGACCCACCGGGCCGCCGCCATAATAGTCTATGATACTCCTGAGCATGCGCCTGTCAAGGGCGTCAAGGCCCTGCTTGTCCACTTCGAGGCGCATAAGAGCGTCGTTGGCTACCTCTTTGGTTATCACGCCGCCCGCGCACACCTGCGCGAAGTCGCGCACGCGCCTGAGCATGCGGTTCGCTATGCGCGGCGTGCCGCGCGAGCGAGAGGCAATCTCATATGCGCCGTCGGGCTCTATCTCTATGCCAAGTATCCCGGCGCTGCGCGTAACTATGCGCATGAGCTCCTCAGGCGTGTACAGCTCGAGCCGGAGCGTGACGCCGAAGCGGTCTCGCAGAGGCGCGGTCAACTGGCCCGAGCGCGTCGTCGCACCTATGAGCGTGAAATGCGGCAAATCCAGCCTTATTGAGTTTGCCGACGGGCCCTTGCCAATGATAATGTCGATGGCAAAATCCTCCATCGCCGGATAGAGTATCTCCTCTACCGCGCGGTCGAGGCGGTGTATCTCGTCGACGAACAGAATGTCGTTTTCCTGTAAATTCGTGAGCAGCGCCGCCAGGTCCCCGGCCTTTTCAATGGAAGGCCCCGACGTTATGCGCAAATTTACGCCCATCTCGTTGGCAATAATCCCGGCAAGCGTAGTCTTGCCCAGGCCCGGGGGGCCGTGCAGCAGCACGTGGTCGAGCGCTTCGCTGCGCATCTTGGCGGCCTGTATAAACACGCGGAGGTTTTCCTTGGCCTTCTCCTGGCCTATATACTCGTCAAAAGTCCTGGGACGAAGAGAAACTTCGCCCGCGTCCTCAGGCAAGATAGTGGTGGAGGTCAGTATTCTCTCCTCTTCATCGCCGGAAAAACTGATACTCATACCCCACACCTCACTTTATCATGTTTTTCAAAGCCGCTTTAATTATACCTTCCGTATCCATGGATTCAACGTCCACTCCGCGCAGCGCGGCGTTTATCTCCGACGCGCCATAGCCGAGCACGCTCAACGCCGCAGCGGCGTCCGAGAGCATGTCGCCGCCCCCCGCCGCGGGCCTGGAGCCGGCGGGCATAGCCGGTATAACTCCTGCGGACTCCTTTGCTATTTTGTCCTTTAACTCGTAAATGACGCGCTGGGCTATCTTTTTTCCTATGCCCGGCGCCACAGTCAGCGCCTTTTCGTCGCCCGACAGGATGGCCATGGAAAGGTCCTCCGGCGTAGTGGACGAGAGCATGCTCAGCGCGGCCTTCGGCCCGACGCCGTTGACACCTATGAGAAGTTGGAACGAGCGCTTTTCGCTCTTTGTGTAAAAGCCGAAGAGGTCGAAAGCGTCCTCCTTGATGGACTCGGCGACATAGAGCCTGGCTTTCTCGCCCTGTTTCAAATACGAGAGCGTGTACTGGCTGACACTCAGCTCATAGCCCACTCCCCCGCAGTCTATGACGGCGAGAGAGTTTTCCAGTTCCACAACCGTCCCCTCTATATAGTGGTACATCCGTTGCCTCCTTGCCGCAGCAGCTGCGAAGTGGCGCTGCGCGCGTGGCAGAGCGCCATCGCGACAGCGTCGGCGGCATCGTCGGGCTTAGGCGCGTTCTGCAGATTCAAAATACGCTTGACCATATCTATAACCTGGCGCTTTTCCGCGCGGCCATAGCCGACCACCGCCTGCTTCACCTGAAGCGGCGTATACTCGTAAATCGGCACCCCAGCGTGGAAGCAGGCGAGCAGGATAACTCCCCTGCCCTCGGCCACTGAGATGCCGGTGGTAATATTTGTGTTAAAGAACAGCTCTTCCACAGCGGCGGCGTCCGGGTTAAATAGCCTTATAAGCTCGCCGAGGTCCGAGTATATTCTGTCCAGGCGGCTCGAAAGCGGAGTACCAGCCGGAGTGGTTATCACGCCGCAGCGCACAAAGCGCTGCTTGCCGCCCTCAGAGTCCACGACTCCGAAGCCGACCGTGGCAATACCCGGGTCTATCCCCAATATCCGCAAACACTCGCCCTTCTTTCAGTAATTTATTTTAACATGTTTTACGCGTTAAATCAAGGTGCGCAGAAGAGTGCCGAGCTCGTCCCAGCTCGCGACCCGAGTGTACCGGCACTGCGGCGGTATCCGCGCCTCGGGCTTGTATGTGCACTTGAGCGGGCATTTGAACCAAACCGGCCAAATTCCTGCGCGGGCCGCGCCCTCAATGTCACAGCGCACGTCGTCGCCGACGAACCAGCACTTGTCAGGCGTCACGTTGGCAATGCCCATCGCGCGGCGGAAAATCCACTCGGAGGGCTTGCGGAAAACGCATTCGCTTGAGGCGACGATGAACTCAAAGTTGTGGTACGGCAGCGTCTCGTTTATCCTGCGCCGCAGCGCGTCGCCCGAATACGACAGGTTGCTGATGACCGCGGTGCGTATACCAAGCTCGGAGCAGAGCGTGAGGAAACTTTCGATACCCTCCATAGGGTAAATCGGTTCGGTTGCGCACCAGCGTATGTACTCGAGCTCTTCAAGCGGCACGTCAAATTTAAGCCCGAGGTAATCGTATATTGTGGCGTCGAGCTTGAAGCCGTCGGTTTCGAGCTCCAGCGGGCGCATTTGGTCATAGAGTCTCCTGTATGTCCCCATGCACAGGTCGTGAAGCTCCCCCGCATTAATACCGCTGCGGTTTTCCACCGCGTGTGACAGCACCGCCGCCCATCCGGCCCTGTAATCCTGCACGGGCTCGTAGCAGAGCGTATGTCCGTAATCGAAGAAAAGCATCTCAGGCTTGTACATGTTTCCGCCTCCTGTCGCGCATATTGTACCATGAAGAGCACATACGCGCAAGAAAATAAAAATCTCCCGGCAGAAGTCTGCCGGGAGGCTCCCCTTCTCATGCCCGTGGATGGGCTTTGTTGTAGACGTCTTTAATCTGTTTTTTTACTATGTGCGCATATATCTGAGTGCTGGACAGGTCGGAGTGCCCGAGCATCTCCTGTATGGAGTGCAGGTCAGCGCCGTTTTCAAGCAGGTGCGCCGCAAAGGAATGGCGCAGAGTGTGCGGCGTGATATCTTTGTCGATCTTGGCCTTGGCCTGATAGTGCTTAACTATTTTCCAGAAGCCCTGGCGAGTCATCCGCGTGCCGTTTACGTTTACAAACAAAGCCTGCTCCGTTTCAGAGGCTATCATGTTCGGTCGGATGAACTCAACATACTCCGCCAGCGCTTTTACGGCCTTGGGGTAAAGCGGTATAACGCGCTCCTTGTCCTTGTTGCGGCATTTGAGCACGCCCACAGGCAGATTGAGGTCGCCTATGTCGAGCGAAATCAGCTCGGTCACGCGTATGCCAGTGGCGTACAGGAGCTCGAGCATCGCGCGGTCGCGGTATCCCTTGGCATCGGTGCACTCCGGCTGCTCAAGCAACAGTTCGACTTCCTTGCTGGTGAGTATTTGCGGCAGCTTTTTCTCCATTTTTTCAGAAATAAGAGAAGCCGCCGGGTTCTGGACAATATCCCCCGTTGCAAAGAAATGCTTGTAGAAGCACTTGAATGTTGCAATACAGCGGGACACGGTCGCGGGGCTCTTTCCGCTGCGGCGCAGCCAATCTAGATATATGCCCAGTTCCTTTTCTCCGGCGTCGAGCAGGTTCGGCATCGAGTGCTCCTCCAGATACTCACTGAGCTGGCGCATGTCGCGCATATAGCTGGATATTGTGTTGTCAGAAGATTTGCGCTCGTTTTTGAGAAAGTCCTGGAACTGCGCCAAAGCGGTCGAATCAAGCACCAACTCATCCCCCTTCCATTCTGCTTTATATAAGCAGCCGCACAAGCGGCGGTACAACAAAGTATTCCACGGCGGCTGCGGCAAAGAGCATAATACATACGGCCAACACGCGGTTATCCCGTTCCCGTCTGAACGCAGGGAGCGGCCGGCGCGTAAAAGATGCGAGAAACCGCACAGAAAACTGTATGCCCCACTGAGCGGTTGCAAAAAGCCCCGGTACCGTAAACAATGCCGGCAGGCCAAGAATAATCAAAGAGAGGGCCGCGCCGGAGCCGTCATATGAAGCGGTCAGCCAGGCCGCAGAACAGGCGAGCGCAAAGCCCCTGAAGGCCAGCGTCGCCGGAATAAGGAACACCCCTAAAAGCGAGGTGGAAAAAAGCAGAACTAAAAGGTGGTAGCGCGAGCAGGAGAACAGAAGCCCGGCGTAAGTGTCATAGCCGTACACGCTTCCATCTCCCGGAAGCAAGGTTTCCCCGGTGGGCAGCTGACTGCTGCCGGCCAGGGCGCCCACAACGGCGCCGGCAAGGAAACAGAGAGAAACGGCAATCAAAATAGCAAGCCCACTGCTGTTGCGCAGCAGGCGTGAGGTATCTATACGTGCAAAGCCCCGCGCCGTCCTCACCGCACACGGCAAAACCGCTCAATGCGGTCCGACGGCGTAACGGGCCAATTTACATAATTCCGATATGGACAATATAATACAAAATTCATCAGTAATCAAGTCCTTTGTCAAAATAAGCGTAACTTTGTGAATTATGACCATGTTTTATGTAAACTGTATTATGTAAACTAGGTAAACTTAACTTTTTGTCAAAAGCCAAAATGACGGTCAAATTTGCAACATTTCGTAATTGTATTTTTTATTAAAGAGCCTATATGGGTTATCAATAAATAATTATGTCTACCACTCCGAAATATTACAGCGAGTAATATTTATTTCCGCCTGCGCCGGCTTGACGGGCGCTTCCCCCGCTTGATTGACAGCGCGCCGCCGAAGGCCCCGCCGGTCAGGGCGGCGATTATATGCTTGAGGCAGGACGCGGTGAACGCTCCCTCACCAGGGACGACAAGCGTGATGATAACAAGCAGCGCCGCGAAGATAGCGCCCGCGCCAAAACCCGTTTGCATCACCCTCCCTTCCCGGGACTTGCAGGCGCAGATTCCGCCGAGCGCTGCGCTCAGGAACACACAGGCTATAACAAGTTCTTCCATAATCTCAAACGGCAGCCACTCGCGCGCGAGCATTATCGCGCAAATGTAGAGCAGGATTGGCAGGCTCACCACGCATACAAGCGGACCTACTATGAACCACTTGAGCCTGGGCTTTCGTCTGGTGCGGCGTTCTGCTTGTACAGTCATGAAAATCCCTCCGACGTAGATGTTTGTACATCCTATTACGTCGGAGGGCAAATAATGCTATTAAAATTTAGTCCTTAGTCCTTGGTATCGGAACCGCCGTCGACGCTGTTCTCCTCACCGGAGGTCTTGGCCTTCTTCTTGCTCTTGGCTTTAGCGGCCTTGGCGGCGGCCTCCTGCTGAGCGCGTTCCTTCTCTTCGCGGACATTGGAGGAAATAGCCCACTTGGTAACCTGAAGGCGGACACGGTCCTCGCCGGTCTCAAAGGTGGTGGTGTCCTCAGTCACCCGCACATGCTTGCCCATAGGGCCTCCAATAGTGACTATCTCGTCGCCGAGGGAGATGTTGTTGCGCATCTCGGTGAGTTTTTTCTTGCGCTTGTTCTCCGGGCGTATAAGGAAGAAATAGAACACCACGAAGATGATGACGAGGAACAGGATTGACGACATCCCGCCCGCGCCTGTGCTAGTGAGTATGTTGTGGAACATGTGTTAGCTTACCTCCAGCCAAAAGATACAGTGTGTAAATTATAACCCGTTACTTTCAAAATTGCAAGGATTTTATATTCTCGTGTCGAGTGTGACGGAGTATTGCGTGCGCAGCTGCTCAAAAGTCCCGGCGTCGAGGGCGTCGCGAATGCGCTGCATGAGGCTGTTGTAGAACCAAAGATTGTGCGTCACGGCAAAGCGCATTGCGAGCATTTCCTCGGCCTTGAAGAGATGCCTGAGATACGCCCTCGAGTACCGGCGGCAGACCGGGCAGGAGCACTCAGGGTCGATCGGGCCCTCGTCCCGCTCGTACTTGGCGTTTTTAATGTTTATAATACCGCCCCAGGTGAAGAGGTGGCCGTGGCGGCCGTTGCGTGCGGGCATGACGCAGTCGAAAAAGTCCACTCCCCTGCTCACCGCTTCAAGGATATTCCCCGGCGTACCTACGCCCATGAGATAGCGCGGCTTGTCCTTGGGCATGTACTCCTCGACCTCCTCTATGGTGTCGTACATCTCCTGCGCCGTCTCGCCGACGGCGAGGCCGCCGATGGCGTAGCCGGCGAGGTCCAGCTCGGCAATGCGCTGCATGTGCTCGATTCTTATGTCGTGGAACACCGCGCCCTGGTTTATGCCGAAGAGCACCTGGCCCGGGTTCACGGCGTCCGGCTCGGCGTTGTACTGCTCGAGCGCCGCCTTGCAACGCACCAGCCAGCGCACCGTGCGGTCGCAGCTGGCCTTGACGTAGTCGTAGGGCGAGGGTATCTTGATGCACTCGTCGAAGGCCATGGCGATATCCGAGCCGAGGTTTGCCTGTATGCGCATGCTCTCCTCGGGGCCCATGAATATGTGCCTGCCGTCGACGTGGGAGTTGAAGCGCACGCCGTCCTCCCCTATCTTGCGCAGCTCGGCCAGAGAAAATATCTGGAACCCGCCGCTGTCGGTGAGGATAGGCCCGTCCCAGGTCATGAACTTGTGCAGTCCGCCGAGGCTCTTTATGAGCTCGTCGCCCGGCCGGACGTGCAAATGATAGGTGTTTGAGAGCTCAATCTGGCAGCCTATATCTTTCAAGTCCCTGGCCGAGAGCGCGCCCTTTATCGCG